>JBGPOG010000349.1:0-5205 GCA_041487935.1 Chthonomonadia bacterium
ATGGCGTGAAGAGATTATACCTTTGTTCTGTCGCGGTGCTCGAATTCCGAAATCGGAGCGTTTAGAATCGACAGTTTGCCAGGATCGATGCTGAACGCCCGGCCGCGCTGAATCTGATCGAGCTTGAGAGTGGCCGGCCCGATTGTGATTTTGACACCCGGATAAATTGCTCCGCTTACCGTTACGCGCCCGTTTTCCGAATGAGTTCCGCCAAGCAAGGCTGTCCGTTTCAAGCTGAAAAGTTGGGGAAGACGATTTTCGAGCTGTGTTCTTTGCTGGACAAGGGCTTCGACCAGACACTTCTTGTCCGCAGAGAGGGACTCCTTCGTAGCGCTTAACGGCCGCAGAGCCTGGGCGATTCTGTGTACGTTCGCTTTGACCTCTTCGATCTCACGCTCGATCTTGTCGAGGCGAAACGCGTTCAACCGGTCCGATCCGATATGGATGAAAGTGTCCGAACCGTCCGCCGCCCCGATTTCTGCCGCATGCGCGCGGATGCCGGCTGTGACATTCCCACCCACAATCGTTCCGCCGTCAAGTCCGACGACGTTTCTGCAAGCGATTACCTCGCAGTGACGAAGCGTGTCGGTGATGAACACATTGGAGTCGGTATGCAGCACCGACCGACCGGCGCGGGTCAAGAAGATTCCATCCTGAGCCTGGACTTCCGACCCGGCAATATTACCTCGAACGGCAACGACTCCCTCCGATTGCACGATTGATGCAATTACGCTGCCCAGAATAACTACTCCAGTGGGGAAATGGCGGTTCTGTCCCTTCAGGTCGCCTTCGATGATGACGATCGGATGCACCCGCAAATATCCGCCTGCGGTCTCCAGGAATCCGTCGAGCGTGGCGATGAAGCGCTTCTGGCCGGTCAGCCGAACACCGGGCCCCGCGGTCCAACCGGAAGCCCGAGCATCATCGGAATCAGGCACCTCAGCGAGAACTTGGCCTGCCTTTATGGCGCGCGAAGGCACGAGGGCGGTATAGTCGGGAATACCGTCCTTCCGAAGTGGCCACGATCCGAGTGCAGCGGAGGCCTCGATATGCCAAGTGAGATCGGATGTTTCCGCGGGTGCCACAGATGTTTTGTCTAGTAGTTGCAAAGACACGCTTAGCTCCCTCACCCACCATGGATAATTGTTCTTGGCAAGCCGGTTCCTCCGTAGCTCCTTCAAGTCTGAAATCGGTTTAATCTGCAGGAGTTGCAAGCTGTTCTTCCATTCATCGTGCTTCTTTGCCAATGAATTCTTACAGGAGAGAGGAAATACAGGGTTTCTGCCGAAAATGAGGTGTAACCAAATACGGAACGTACCGTCCAAGGTGATACCATTCGTGTCTTTACAAATGCGCTAATCCCACTGTTTGAAAGGAGGACACGCGTAGTGCGCAATTTCGGCCTCGCGTCTCTTCTGGCAGTTTGTCTGCTTCCTGTTACCGCTCGCTCCGACGATAAGCTGGTTCTAGATTTGCCGCCTTCAAGTTCTGCAATCGATGCAATCAAGTCCGTTCAAAGCGACCAGGCCGTCGCGAGCGATCTACCGCCCGCATCCCGTTTTCCTCAAGCGCCGAATACCTCCGCAGTCCCGAATCGGCACGGATCGCCGCGGACTTCTGCGGGTGAAAAGGTTATTGGGCGGTTAGGAGTGTCCGCGCGCGCATCCAAGATATACGCAGGGCACGGCAAGAAATCCCGTCTGCTGGCCAAGGTGCCCGCCGGGGCTTATCTTGCTCTAACCGGGGCCGCGGGCGATTGGTACGGCGTGCTCATGGCCGATCGCACTACCGCGTGGATTCCGAGCCGCGACGTGAATGTTCTCAGTTATGAGGTTGTCGCCCCCAATCGGCCCCAGCTTCCGCGTTACACGCAGATTGCGTCTCGCGGCGGAATACAGGTTCTTGGCTCCGGGCAAAGGGCGCTATTGAACGAGGCGTATCGATACCTTGGCGTTCCGTATCGCTTTGGAGGAACGACTGCCGCTGGATTGGATTGCTCGGCTTTCGTGCAGCACTGTTTCTCGTCGCTCGGAATCGGTCTTCCGCGCACAGCGGCTGAACAAATGGCATGCGGCGTTCCCATCACCGACCAGCTCGAACCCGGCGATCGCGTGTATTTCGCCAATAAGAGCGGCAGAATTAGCCATACCGGAATATATCTCGGTGACGGATACTTCATCCACGCCTCTTCGAGCAACCACGCAGTTTCCGTAAGCCGTCTGACGGATTCCATGTATAGTAGGATGTATGCCGGGGCGCGCAGGTAATTGAGTTGTTGGGAAGTTGGGTAATTTGGTAATGGGGTTGTTTGGTAATTGCGGAGTTGGGCGCCCGATCTTACGATTGGGCGCTTCATGTCATTCGGTCGTCCAGAATTTTCCTGGCTGCATTTCCGGCAGCCGGAGATGCGTCGGTTTTCGCAATCTCTTCCAGCGCCTTCAAGCCTGCAACGCTGCGACCGACGCCAAGGGCCTCGATTGCCGCAACCCGCTCCGCCTCGCGCGGCGATCTGGCTATCTCGATCAGCGCGCGATCCGCCTCCTCTGTTCGCATGATTCCGAGGGCCAGAATGACTTTACTCAGATACTCGCGAGAAAGGTCGCCTAAGACTCCCTTGATCAATTCGGGAATCTCCGGTCGATGCGTCTTGGCAAGGGAAAGCGCGGCCCGGACGACTAGACCAGGATCCGAGTCGCGAAGGTAAGGGCCGAGCACCTCGACAGCGCGTTCGTCTTGAAGCTCCACGACGGCATCCATCGCCTCTTCCAATACTTCCGGCCGGACCCCGTCGGGATTGGCCAGCAGTATGGCCAGCGGAACGAGGGCGGATCGATCGCCGAGCCGGACCAGCGCTTTGACGGCCGCCACTTGCGGACCGGGCGGCTGAGCGTGATTGAACAGCAGCAGCGAAATGTCGCGCAAGGCGTCTTTCGTTCGCATTTCCGCAAGAGCCACCGCACAGTTGGCGCGAAGAGCCCCCGCCACGTCACCGCCGCCACTCGAGTCGTATCGCCTTATGCCCTGCTGCAGAGCCGGTTCGGCCGGCCAATACTCGAGCCGGCCGAATGTAAAGGCGAGGCGGCTACGGATTTCATACGATGGGTCGCGGTCCGTACCGGAAGAGAGCAGTGACTCGAAGCATTCGAGGAGTTTCGGAGCATCGTCCAGGCGGGCGAGCTCGCTGACGGCTTTGGAAGCGACTGCGGCGAGGTAGTTGGGCCGAACGTCCAAGAGGTCGATCAAGCGGCTGTTCCACGACGTATCGTCGCTTACGCGGATCGCTTCAACAGCCCGCAATCGATCTTCCGTGCGCTTTGACGCCAGCAGCCGGTCGATCATCTTGCTGCGATCAACGGTATCGGACATCCAAGCTAACCCGCAGCCGCAGCTTGCTGCCAGGCCAGCTCGGCGGCGCCCATCACGCCGGCGTCCTCGCCAAGCTCGGCTTCAACGATCTTACAGGCCCTTACCATTGAGTCCACGGCACGAGACCGCATCGATCGATCTGCGTATTCGAGCAGTCCGGCGGCCTTTCTGATCCCGCCGCCGATCACGACAACCGCCGGATTGAAAATATTGAGCGCGTTCCCGATTCCAATGCCGAGGTAGTGCCCGGTCTCCTGAAAAACCTCGATGGCAACCCGATCGCCCGCCCGAGCGGCATCGTCGATCAACTTTGGAGTGAGCTCGCTGCCGTGCCTGCCGGCGACTTCGGCGAGCTTCGTCGGTCGTCCGGAAGCAATGCCGCGCTGGGCGCGCTCGAGAATCGCGTGCGTTCCGCAGTAGGCTTCCAGGCAGCCGAAGTATCCGCACCCGCACTGGCGTCCGTCCGCGACAATGGCGTGGTGCCCGAGCTCAACCGCCCCGCCCGTCGCGCCGATGATGAGCCGCCCGCCGGATACCACTCCGCTCCCGATACCGGTGCCTAACGTAAACATCACGATGTCGTTGACGTGCCTCCCGGCGCCGTACCGGAACTCTCCCAGGGCTGCGATGTTCGCGTCGTTCCCCATGTACGTCGCGATTCCGAGCGCTTCGCTAATAGGTCCGGTGAATGGCACGTCCAGAAACATCTGGAAGCGGCCGTCTTTCATCTCGCCAAAGTTTGGCGACCAGATGATAACCCCATTGGCCGTGTCGATATGGCCGGGAACGGCCATGCCTATCGCGCCGATATCCTCCAGCTTGAGCTTAAAGTCGGCTGCTGCCTCGCGGACCGTGAGAGCGGTTTGCTCGACAACGGCGGCTGCCCCTTCCTTTGCGCGAGACGGGTTGCGCGCCTGGCCGGCTATCTTCTCGTCATGCCCGACGACAGCCGCGCGGACATTCGTGCCGCCGAGGTCAACACCGATGACAAAACGAGCATTTGAATTGGGTTTGAAGTTCATTTACATTCCAAGAGGCTAAGATCGAGACGTTCGGCCAGTGCCCGCTTCATGCCTTTACGGAAGAGGATTTCCGCCGGATGAACGACTTGGATCTAGGCGAGACGGCAAGCTGATCGTCCGCAGGATCCGGCGCCTTAAGCTTGCGACACATTTGACTTAGGCGTCGGATTACCTCGTCGGCTGTTGCTGCTGAACGTACAGCGCCGGAATCGTCTATTCGAATTTCGCCGACAATAAGTGAACCGAACTCACACTGGCACATGATGGGAATTAGCCATTGGTTCGATCGAGGCTCCCGGCGGGGCATGCCGGGACCGGCCAATTCACCAATATTGCGCTCTATGTAGTCTCCTCCTATATCCAAAATACTTGAAACGTGTTCAACGTTCATGACGGGTATACGACTACCGCCTTTTGGTTCTTCCTCTGCCATGCCAATTCAAATCGATCGATTGTTGAGGTCATATTTGGCCCGACATCCGGGTCATGATATTGGACTTCGCCGAGTTCGATCGACAAGAGAACCACGAAATGTCCAAATCCCACTGGTCTATTATACAGCAGGGATGGGTCAACTAAGGCGATCACCGGCTTGGAATTCAAGAGCAATATCCCAGCATCATGGAGTGTCATTCTCTCGATGACATTTGCTCGGAACCCAAGTCCGGTGGCAACGTCTGTAACAGTTCACGATCCGTGGGGTAGGGGTGAAGCATTCGGGTTAGCGGTTGGCGGGTTCCAATACATTATGTCGTCCGAATGCTTCACCCCTACGCGCGGCCGATCAGCGTTTTACACGAATTGTGAACACTTACCA
>JBGPOG010000350.1:0-5189 GCA_041487935.1 Chthonomonadia bacterium
AGATACCGCTGATGCCGTGCGCCGAGGGCTGAATCCACACCGTTGCGCCGCGTTCCTGGGTCTGCCCCTGCATGAATGCGTAGACGAACTGCTGATACAGCGCATCACCCGGCACGTCCCAATAGAGCTCAACGGAAGAAACGTCGACCGCGCTGCTGTACGAACCGGGATACTCGCCCATGTAGAGGTTCGGGTAGTACCAGGTTCGGTTACCGGAGTGATTGGCGAAGATGGCGGCTTCGGGATTCTCTTTCCGGATGGCCAGTCGCATCTTGTCCGCAAATTCCACGAAGAACTTCTCATGCCAGGCCATATAACGGCGCGCTTCCGTATCGTGGACGATATCGTAGCGGTTCGGGTCATCGCCGGGTGGGCGGGGAATGTCCTTGCCGCCTGAGTATTGGCGGTACAAGTTCTGTGTCTTCTCGTCGTAAGTGTGCAGATGGACTGGAGCATAGCCGTCGAACCAGAACCCG
This sequence comes from Chthonomonadia bacterium, assembly GCA_041487935.1. Classification (GTDB taxonomy): domain Bacteria; phylum Armatimonadota; class Chthonomonadetes; order Chthonomonadales; family CAJBBX01; genus JBGPOG01. The sequence continues at coordinate 477 of JBGPOG010000350.1, forward strand.
TCCACCTTGTATTCCCGCGTTATAAAGGCGAGTTGCTTAAGGAGCCATTCCGAATATGCACTCCGTATATTGGCGAAATTAGGTGAGAGGTCCGGCTTCCCGCCGGGACGGACGCGAAGCCAATCCGGATGCGCTTTGGCGAACTCCGGGCTGGCGGCCGCAACCTGGTCCGGTCCGATATAGAGGATCGCCTTCGCTCCGGCAGCGTGTACTGTCCTGACAAATCTTCTTATGTACTCATCCGCTTGCTTCACCTCGTCCGGCGAATAGAGCGAGGCTGTGGGCCCCACGATGTCCCACTTCCGGAGGGCGTTCACGGTGATTACGTTGTAGCCGGCCTTGGCGTACTCTTCGACCATGCGCCAGCCGGCAGGCGGAAGATGGCCGATCCGGACGTGTGTGCGCAGCCAATCCGGGATTGGCCGTGAGGGGATGCGCCGCATCAAGCTTCGTGGAGGGAGGCCGGCGGAATCGATCTGGATAGCCTGGCCGATTGATAAGGTTGGCCACAGCGCCGCGTGGCCAACAAGCAGTAGATCGATGAGAATTCGTGGGATGAGCAATCGTGCTGATAGAAATCTTCCGTTCAAGCTTGCCTCCTGCGAAAACCCGTCGATCCTGCAACCGTTTGTCTTTAAGCGTCATAATTGACCGAGAACTCTCAACGGGGTAGCAGAGTAGGGATGCGGCATACCGCGTATCCCTACTCACCGACCGTGTAAGGAGCCCAATCCGGCTGCGTGATTCCGAGCAGATCGTATCCGGCCTGTCGGATTAATCGCTCGCACTCCGGAGCGAAAGCGAGCGTTCCGTAATAGCGGTGCGAGCCATCGACCTCATAGCCGCCGAACGGGTAGTCCCCCGTGGTAGGCACGTATCCGTGGACTCCGTTGGCGTAAGCAACCGGGAAAACAGGAGTTGGAGACTGCCGTTGGAAGTCCAGCCCATATTGCACGAACATCTCTCCCGGCATCCCGAGTAATTTGACGCCGCCCAGGCTTAGCAGTTGAATCGCAAATGGCTTCGTTAGGTCGGGCTGCTCCTGTTGCGCAATGGTGAGCTCGTATTCCGCGAAGCGGAGCATGCCCTCAGCATGTAGAATTCTCCCCATGTGTCCTCCCTGCTTTTCCTCGTCCAGTTTCCGGGACCAGTCAGCAATCTGAGCGAGACACATTTCTGGCGGCGGCGGTGGCAGCAGAGGCAGAGAGATAACATTTTCCTCGAAACCGAGAGTTACATCTTCGATCGGCTGGGACTTCCACATCGATTCCAGCGCGGCACCCGCAAGCGCCGCTCCGTGCGACCGAACGTCATCGTAAGTTCCTCGTGGATAAGGATTAATATTTCCGGCGCAGCCCTGGAGAAAGAACGGCACGAATTCGACGCCAATCTGATCCTTGATCTCCTTGCACGCATGGGCGGGATAATCTCCCGTGATCGATAGATTGTCGCCGCCGAGCGTCGTCGGATGGCAGGCATGGCAGAAGAGCAAGGCGTTCGGCGTCCCGCGAGAATCCTGTATCGAGAGCGTATCGACATGCGGAGCGACCGGTCCGGCGAAATTGACACCGATCGAGCACTTCCCGGTCGCGGGATCGACCAGCCGCCTGTTGACGCCGATCTGGACCGGAGCGCGACCGTAAGCGAGCATTGCCGGCCGCATGTTCGCGGCGGCTTGCTTCGTCACTCCGATCAGCTTGCGAGCGAGGATATCTACGTATGCAGGGTCGCGCGATCCCATCGTAGTGAACTCACGGACGTTTGGCCCGCCGTGGGTGTGCGTTGCTGAGAGCATAATCGCCGCCGGTTCGATACCGGCTTCCGAGTGAATGCCTGCGCGCACCCGTTCCACGAGATCGAAATCAAGCCCCAAGAGGTCCATCGACAGAATGGCAAGCTGCGCGCGGCCATCGTTTAGGACCAACGCCCGCGCGAACAACTCGTCATGAATGCCGATGCAGCCCGATGGGCGGAAAGCGTACCCGCACATCCACACGCCGATCGGCGGCGTAATATTCGTTTCACAAATTCCGGCGAATAGCGTCATATCATGCACCTTTGGATCCTGGTCCGTATTCGCGGCTGGGAGCTGCCGTTCCTGCGCGTTGACAGGTGGAAGAGGGAGAGGTATACTGCTGTCCGACATTACGTTCATGTTGAGCCCGATAGCGCACCCTAAATACCTCCATGCCCTACGATAGTTTTCAGGACTTCCTGCGGCGGCTCGAGAGGGAGAATGAGCTCCTTCACGTCGCGGAACCCGTCAGCCCCGTCCTGGAGATCACTGAAATTGCCGACCGCGTGATGAAAAGTCCCTGCGGCGGTAAAGCTCTGGTCTTCGACCATCCCACAGGGCACGATATCCCGGTTGCCATCAATTCTTTCGGATCGCGAAAGCGCATGTCGATGGCGCTTGGCGTCGAAGACTTCGAGGATATCGCGTGCGAGATCGAAGACCTGATCAAGCCGGAAGTCCCGGCGGGTTTCGTCGATAAACTCAAGATGCTGCCCAAGCTGGGCAGGCTTGCAAGCGCTTCGCCGAAGACTGTGGCCTCGGGAATTTGCCAGGAGGTCGTCCTGACCGATGATGAGGTCGATCTCACAAAGCTGCCGGTCCTTCACTGCTGGCCGCAAGATGGCGGACCCTTCATCACCCTGCCCCTCGTTTTCACCTTCGATCCGGTTACCGGCAAGCGCAATGTCGGGATGTACCGTATCCAGATATTCGGCCGCAATACCGCCGGCATGCACTGGCAGCTTCACAAGGCCGGAGCGGAACATCACCGCCGCAGTGAGGAAGCAGGAGCCAGAATCCAGGTCGCAGTGGCTTTGGGCGGAGATCCGGCCGTCACTTACAGCGCAACCGCGCCCCTGCCGCCCGGAATCGACGAGATGATGTTCGCCGGCTTCCTGAGGCACAAGCCGGTGGAGATGGTCAAGTGCAAGACCAACGACATCCTCGTCCCAGCCGGCGCGGAGATCGTCCTCGAAGGCTACGTCGACCCCTTCGAGCGGCGCCCGGAGGGCCCCTTCGGCGACCATACCGGCTTCTACACGCTTGCCGAGCCGTATCCGGTCTTCCACGTCACGGCCATGACCCACAGGCGCAAGCCGGTTTATCCGGCAACAATCGTGGGCCGGCCGCCTATGGAGGACGCGTGGCTGGGGAAGGCTACCGAGCGGATATTCCTGCCTCTGATCCGAATGATGGTCCCGGAGATCGTCGACCTGAATCTACCGGTAGAAGCGTGCTTCCATAATCTGGCCTTCGTATCCATTCGGAAGCGATATCCCGGCCATGCATTCAAAGTGATGAACGCTCTCTGGGGTCTGGGGCAGCTCATGTTTACGAAAATGATCTTCGTCTTCGACGCCGACTCGAACGTTCAAGATCTTCAGGAGTGCATCTGGCGGTTGAGCAATAACATCGACCCGGAGCGCGACATGCTCGTTACGCGGGGCCCGATCGACGTTCTCGACCACTCATCGCGAGCCATGGGATTCGGGTCCAAAATCGGATTTGACTGTACAAAGAAGATCCCCGCCGAGGGATTCACTCGCGAGTGGCCGGATATCATTGAGATGTCGCAGGAGGTCAAGGCGAAGATCGATGCGCTCTGGCCAAGGCTGGGGTTGTGACCTTACTTGCTACTGGTCGCTTTGGATGGCTTGTTGATTGGGACCGGTCAACGTTTCTGGCTTTCAATCATTCGTTTGGAAGCGCGGCTCTTGACCGTTTCATGCCGGCGATTACAGATCTGGGTTTGGGCGGCGCTCAAGCGTGCATTGTCATTACGTCAGCGATCGTACTTGGTATAGTAAACCGTGAATTCACAGGAACACCGGTCTGGCCTGCGCTGGTCAAGGTGTTTTATCGACGGCGTGCATGGATCTCACCGCTGTTGTTGGCATTCGCAATAAGCGGATTAGCCTCCACAGCGATTAAGAATTCGTTCGAGCGAGACCGGCCGTGGTGGTTCTATGAGAAAGAACACGCGGCCCACCGAAGTGAATCGATTACCGTACGCACCGTTCAAGGAGTTTATCCGTTGAAAGTGAGGGGATTTCCGTCTGGGCACACGGCGACGACGTTCGCAATGGCCACGACGGTAACCATTCTATTTGGGCGCAGGCGCCGGCAGTTGGCTGGAATACTCGGTGCATGGGCGTTGGCAATGATAATTGCATTTTCGAGGATTTATCTTGCCAGCCACTGGCCGCTCGATGTGATAGGCGGAGCGATCATCGGAACGTTTTCCGGCTGCATCGCGGTAGTCGCATGCCGGCGACTGGCTCGGCCGACTGATGAGATAAACGCGCCCGCAGATCCCCGGGAACGCGGATTGAGCCACACACCATGAACGGAACCGGAAACCTGGTTGTCGCGATGACGGGCGCAAGCGGTGCTATCTACGGCGTTCGCTTCCTGAAGCAAGCCGCGCGGCATTATGACAAGGTCTATGTCGCAGTATCCGAGCAGGCGATGCAGGTCGTCAGCACGGAATTAGAGCGTCCAGTTAATTCGAAGAATCTAAGTGCGGACTCGCTGCTCGGAGAACCGTGCCGGAACCTGGTCTTTCTGAATCCTAAGGACTATTTCACTCCTCCCGCGAGCGGCTCATTCCGGCACGATGGAATGGTCGTCGTGCCTTGTTCGATGGGAACGGCGGGCCGCATCGCGAACGGAATATCGGACGATCTCGTCACGCGGGC
>JBGPOG010000351.1:0-5184 GCA_041487935.1 Chthonomonadia bacterium
AAAGAGCGTGCCGGCGGCGTGAAAGACGACTGTCGTGATATTGTACGCCGTGAAATTCCGGCCAAAGGCGCGATACTCGAAGAAGAACACCATGCTCGTGATCGGACGGTAGTAGCGAACGTCCGGATAGATCCACGATCCAACCCACCACCTTGGAATGTCGCGCCACGATGCATTTGCCGATGCGAAATATAAGTTATGGATATCTTCCTTACGCCCGTAAAGCTCGTAGAGGACTCCTTCGCGGGGGGTGTGTGCCGTCTGCATGCCGGTCGAGATTGCGAACCAGAGGCCGATGAATGCCCCCACAACCAGCAGCAATCGCGCTCGGCGTGACGTCCACGCATCGAGCCGGCTATAGAGTTGTAGAATTCCGGATCGAATATTCACGATTTCCGGGTACCCTCCTGACGACGTGTTCGTCGAATTTACAGGTTATTCCTGTCGGCAGGGGGCTCGAACTGAACGTGCCGGTTCTTGAAATCGAGAATTTAACGGTCACGCTTGGAGATACGACGGTACTCGACAACATCTCTCTTTCGGTAGCGGAGAGTGAGATCGTGGCCGTCATCGGGCCGAACGGCGCCGGAAAGACCACGCTGCTCAAGGCGGCGCTTGGCCTCTTGCCCATTCGCTCCGGGACCGTACGTCTATTCGGCCTTCCGCTCGCCTCGCTCGGTCCGGAACGCGACAGGCTGGGCTACGTACCTCAGCGGCTCGAGCTCGACCGGACGATTCCCGTCACCGTGCAGGAATTAATCGGCATCAATACTCCGAAGCGGTATTACAGCCGGCCGGCCGCGCGAGAAGCGCTTCGCGAAGTCGATGCCGAGCGGCTGTTGGACCGGCGCGTGGGGCAGCTTTCGGGCGGAGAGCTGCAGCGGGTTCTGATTGCGATCAACCTCCTACGAAGTCCGAAGATCCTCTTCCTGGACGAACCGGCTACCGGCATCGACATGGAAGGAGAGCGGCGGTTTTACGATGTTTTGGAGAACCTTCGAAATCTCCGCCAGATGGCTGTATTGATGGTATCGCACGATATTTCGGTGGTTTACCGTTATGCAAGCCGAGTGATCTGCATCAACCGCCGCCTCATGTGCCAGGGCACGCCAGGCGAAATCCTGAACGACGAGACGCTGGAGCGCCTCTATGGGCACGCGGCTGCTGTGTACGAACATAGGGACTAGGGTTTAGGGTTTAGGGGCCATGGGACTTGAGTATCCATTTATGCAGCGGGCGTTGGCGGCGGGAATTCTCATGGGAATTCTCTGTCCGCTTCTGGGCGTGTTCGTGGTGATCCGCCGGATGTCGTTCTTCGGCGACGCGATCGCGCACTCGGCTTTTACCGGAATCGCTCTGGGACTGCTGCTTGGAGTCGACCCCTCGCTCGCGGCGGTCGGCTTCGCGGTCGTTGTGGCGCTCGGCATGGGCTTCCTCCAGGCGAACTCGCGCATCCCGTCAGACACCGTAATCGGCGTATTCTTCTCCGGAGCGGCGGCGCTTGGGATTCTTCTGATCGGGATGCTTCAGGGATTTCGAACCGACCTTTTCGGCTATCTTTTCGGGGATATCCTCACGATCGGCTGGGGCGACCTGCGCGCCGCCGCGGTGCTGTTGATCGGAGTCGGCTCAGTGACTGCAATCTTGAGGCGACCGCTGCTGCAGGTAGCCTTGAACCGCGATATGGCGGCGGTTCAGGGCGTTCCGGTAGCTGCGATGGAATACACGTTGATGGTGCTGCTGGCGGTAACGGTCGCAACCAGCATCAAACTGGTGGGAATCATCCTGGTGACGGCCCTGCTGATCATCCCGGCCGCTGCGGCTCGCAACGTGAGCGGTTCTATCCGGCAAATGTTCGTATTCTCCGTGGGTTTTGGGGCGTTTTCGGCGGTGCTCGGGTTGTTCGGCAGCTACGCCCTGAACACCGCCAGCGGGCCGACGATGGTGATGGTAAGCATCGCGGTTTTCATTGCGTCGCTGGTAGGAAAGGGGTCTGAGAGTTAAGTTGTGGAACCCACAGACGTGATCACTGTGAGATTGTTCGATTGGCGTTTGAGCGATGAACGCTCGCGCGCGGAGTTTGCGCTCCCAAGGAATGAATGGTACCGGCGAAGGACAGCCGCGCGCAGCCTATCTAAGCTGCTCCGCCGATTCGCGCGCCTCGTGCAGGCAGTCGCTTGTGTGGCGGGCCTCGGCATCTATGTTCCAATTGCACGGTACGAAAGCGGTACGAAGCCTTCGGTTACATCTGCAAAGGGCGGTCGTCCAAACGTGCTCTTCATTTTGGCAGACCAATGGCGGGCGGAGGCATTCGGGTATGCCGGGAATGCGGATGTTAAGACCCCCAACTTCGACCGGTTTGCTCGAGAGAGCATTCGGTTCATCAATGCAGTTTCCACCGTTCCGGTCTGTTGTCCGACACGCGCTTCTCTACTTACTGGACGCCGAGCATTGAGCCACGGCGTTTTCATGAACGACGTGCCTTTGAACCCCAACGAAGAGTCGATGGCCAAGATCTTTGCGAAAGCGGGCTACGACACGGGTTTTATAGGGAAATGGCACGTCGACGGCCATGGCCGCTCGGCTTATATTCCGCCGGAACGGCGGCAGGGATTCCAGTATTGGAAAGCGCTGGAGTGTACGCATGATTACAATAACTCTCCGTACTACGGAGAAAGTCCCCAAAAGCTCAAATGGGACGGTTACGACGCCGTAGCGCAAACGCGGGACGCGCAGCAGTATATCCGCGAGCGCTCCAAGGGCAGATTTCTTCTCTTGCTCTCCTGGGGACCTCCCCACGAGCCGTACCAAACGGCGCCGGAGCGATTTCGGAAGCTCTACGATCCCGCTCGAATCGCTGTGAGGCCGAATGTCCCTGCCGAATACCGGCTGCAGGCTCAGCGGGATCTCGCCGGCTATTACGCCCACTGCGCCGCGCTGGATGAATGCCTTGGCCGGTTATTGGACACCCTTCACGATGCGGGAATCGATAACAACACCCTGATCGTTTTCACTTCGGATCACGGCGATATGCTCTGGTCGCACGGGTCGGAGAAGAAGCAGCAACCCTATGAAGAATCGGCGCGAGTTCCCCTGCTGCTGCGATGGCCGGATGAGTTGGGTTGCAGCGGGAAATCGCTTTCCGCCACGATCGCGACCGAGGACATTCTGCCCGCCTTGCTTAACCTATGTTCGGTCAAGGCGCCTCACTCGGTCCAAGGACTGGATTTCAGCCGGTACATCAAAGGTGGGAAAGACCCTTCCGACGGGGCGGCGCTGGTGATGTGTCCCGCGCCGTTTGGGCAGTGGAGCCGGGCGCGCGGCGGCAGGGAGTATCGCGCGATTCGCACTCCGCGTTATACTTACGCGCGGGATTTGAATGGCCCGTGGCTCTTATTCGACAACCAGCGCGATCCATACCAACAGGACAACCTCGTCGGAAAGCCGGAGCAGGCTGCTCTTCAGAAAAAGCTCGACGGATGGCTGAGCCGCAAATTGAAAAAGAATAACGACTCGTTCGAGCCTGCAGAGGCGTACATCAAGCGCTGGGGATATACCGTGGACGCGACGGGGACGGTTCCCTATGAAAACTGATGTCCATGATGAGCACATCTGCCGGCGGCTTGGAGCCGGCGAGGTTCGGCAAGGGCGGATGTGGTCGAAGTTCGACGCGTCAGTAACGCGGTAACAGCCAAATGAGCGAACGGCGTACGGTTAGACGAGCTGGCTCAGCATTGCGACGGCAGGAGCGCGGGCGAAAGATTGTTCCTTTTCTGATACTCGCGGCGGTCGCAGTGGCGGTTGTGCGCGCAGGTTTCCCTCGGAACGGCGGGCATTCCAGGGAAAGGGGGGCTTCTCGAACATCTGTCGCTCCGGCTTCGGGTCCACGTGAAGTACCATCGTCTGGTAGCCTGCCCGCGTCCGCTTTAGGAGCTAAACGGGCTGGGACGATCGAGCCGACGATTGTCGATCGCTCTACGACACCGAAGACCAATTCGGCGGGCATGGTCTGGATTCCGGCGGGCAAGTTCTCGATGGGAAGCTCGCATCCTGGGTTCGATGATACCCGGCCAATACACACGGTCGAGCTGGACGGATTCTGGATGGAATCTACACTGGTAACGAATGCCCAGTTCGAGCGGTTCGTGAAGGCGGCAGGATATGTAACGGTTGCCGAGCGCAAGCCGGATCCGAAGGATTTTCCCGGTGTGGCGCCTGAGAAGCTGGTGCCGGGATCGTTGGTCTTCAAAGCTCCGTCGAAGCCCGTTCCGCTGGATGATGTCTCGCAGTGGTGGGAGTACGCTCCGGGCGCGAATTGGCGGCATCCGGAAGGACCGGGCAGCGATCTAAAGGGCCGGGAGGGCCACCCTGTGGTGCAGGTTTGCTTCGACGATGCCATCGCCTATGCGAAATGGGCGGGAAAACGGCTGCCGACCGAGGCCGAATGGGAGTTCGCGGCTCGCGGCGGACTATCCCAAATGCCTTATGTTTGGGGAAAAGAATTCAAGCAGGGCGGCAAGTTCATGGCGAATACGTTTCAGGGAAGCTTTCCCGATCGCAACAGCAAAGAGGACGGCTATGCGCGAACCTCGCCGGTTCGGGCGTTTCCGCCCAACAACTTCGGTCTCTATGACATGGCCGGCAACGTGTGGGAGTGGTGCTCGGACTGGTACAGGCCCGACTATTATGCGGAAAGCCCGCGAAAGAACCCGCAAGGTCCCGGAGATAGCTACGACCCAGGCGAACCCGGCATTCCCAAACGGGTGCAGCGAGGAGGCTCGTTCCTGTGTACCGACCAGTACTGCTCTCGCTATATGCCGGGAGGACGCGGCAAGGGCGCCGTGGATACCGGCGCCAGCCATCTTGGGTTCCGGTGCGTGTTATCGCCAAAGTAACCTAATCCCAGAGTGCGCCCCAAAAGCCCTCCCCTTGCGAAGGGGAGGGTTGGGTGGGGTCTACTACCTGGACTATTCATGTTCAGACAGATTGAGGCTCGACGTGTTTTTGACGTCATTCCGAGCATTTTACCGCGCCCAGCGCGGCATTGAGTGGAAGAAACTGGGCTTCATGGTCTACACTTTGGCCCGTGATGCCCTGCGATCTTTGGCCGACTGCGGACTGGTGCTTTGTGCCCGTTTCTGAGCATGGCTCCGAGAGGATGCCGGCCTTGTAATTGGTGAAGCG
>JBGPOG010000352.1:0-5173 GCA_041487935.1 Chthonomonadia bacterium
ACAAGAACAAGGTATACAACTACGTCAGCCGGATGATCGGCCCGGGAGCGGATGCGGAAGACCTTACGCAAGACACATTCGTTCGCGCTTATATGAACATTCGCTCGTTCCAGAGCCGCGCATCGCTGAATACATGGCTGTTTCGCATTGCGACCAATATCTGCATCGACCACAATCGGAAGCGCAGCCGGATCAAGGGAATGGCGGCCTCTCTTTACCGGGAGGATGCCACGACCGATGGCGATACGGAAATCGAAGTGCCGGATAGCCGGCACGAGCCTGAAGCCGTTGCATTGAACGCGGAGCTGGGCGCGGAGCTGCAAAAAGCGCTGCAGTCCCTTCCGGAAAAGCTGCGGACAGTCGTGCTGCTGCACGATATCGAGGGGCTGGCATACGAGGAGATTTCGTCGATCGTGGAATGCCCGCTGGGGACGGTCAAATCGCGACTGTTCAACGCGCGAATGGCGCTCAGGCAGAAGCTTCAGCCCTACGTCAATGGGTCTCTTGAGCCTCCCGCGAGAACTGGGACGGCCGGGGGTAATGAAAAATGAATTGCCGTAACGTACAGCCATCGCTGTCGGAATATATAGACAATACACTCTCTGCGCGCGAAACCTGGGAAGTGGATCGCCATCTGGCCGTGTGTAACGAGTGCAACCGAGCGCTCAACGAGATGCGGCGGACGGTCAACCTGGCGGGCGCCGCGCCGCGATTTGAGGTTTCGGAGAGCTTTTTGGCCGGCCTTCAGTCCCGGCTGGCCGGCGTCGAGCCGGCCCCGGCGCGCTGGGCCTGGGTCGAGGGTCTTCGGGAGCTCTTCCGTCCGCGCGTCCTTCAAACTTGGGGTGCGGCGCTCGGCGCCGTGGGAACGGCCGCACTGGCACTCGTTTTGTTCATGCCGCGGCCGGTAATAGTTCCGGGCGAAAATAGGATGCCGATAGCCGAGCCGGCAAGCGTTCAATCTGCCGCCCGCCAGAACCTGGCTTTACAGGCAGCCGACCCGTTTGCCGATCTGGCCGCTGCCAACCTGTCGGCGCACGTTTCGACCGATCAGGCCTCGGATACCGAACCGACCAACTGACATGAAACGCATTGGCATTGCAGACAGCCGGCGATCCGGCGCTCACCAATTTAGGTTAGCATTCGCCGCGGGGATAGTTCTCGCGGCGATGGCCTGTTTGGTCGTCGATGCCGTCGCTCAACCGGCGCAGGCTGGCAACACGCGCCCACGAAGGAACCGCTTCCTTGCTCAAGGCCGTCGCCTTGCGGCTGGCCCGGCGGCGGAAACGCCCGAACAAAAGCGAGCGCGGGAGATCATGGGCCTGTTCCTTCGCGAGGGAATGAGCCAGCGATATTCCGGTGAGCAAGTTACCCGTCTCTATATGGGGCGGGTTGCGGAGACGCGCCAGATTATCAAGTGCGACGGGCCCGGCAGACTCCGGATGGAATACATCAGCCCGGAGAAGCTCAAAGGCGAGACCATCTTGATCACCGGCGGCCACATTTTTCACTTCAAGCCGCCTCCGGAAAACAAAATCCTGGAAGGGGTCGCATTGCCGGAAGAATTTCAGGCCCGTGCGGTCGGCTTCAGGCAAGGCGTTAAGAACGGCACAATCCATGTCCAGGTCGTCGGGCAGGAGCTAATTGCCGGCCAGCAGTGCTCGATCGTCGAAATCCGGTCGGTGAGTGGAGGGCATTTCTATCTTCGCTTCTGGATTGACGAACAGACCGGCGTACGGCTCAAGATCGAGAATCGCGATCCGCAGGGCCGAAGCGTCTCGGAGACGGCGTTCACGAAAGTCGACTACACCACGCCAATCCCCCAAACGGAATTCCGCCCGAATTCGCTCCCGAACGTTCCGCATGAAGCGCGTTTGCCGGAAACACCACCCTTGCCGAACGTAGCGGCAGCGCAGCAGCAGATCGCCTACACGATCAGAGAACCGGCCGTTCCGGCGGGATTCCATTTGAACGGAGTGTGGGTCGTGACCGGAAGGATTGGTCGAAAAACGACAATTCTCCGTTACACCGACGGAGTCAACACCTTTGCCCTGTTTGAGGTTCCGATTGTAGAAAAGCAGCCAGGCCCGGGAGCGGCACGGCCAAGGGCAAAGCTTCGGGCGATGTTCCATAATGATGTCGCCCACTGGAGATCCGGCGATCTCAACTTTGCTCTGATCGGCCATCTGCGCCGAGAAACCATGCAGACGATCGCGGAATCCCTCACCAAAGCAGAATAGGCGGCTGACCTTGTGGGGCGAACAATTCGAGCGGCCAGCCGTACATAGGCGCCAAATCCCTACACGAATTATTCGCCCTTACACTCGAATCGTGAGCAGATACGATTCTAGTGTAGTGTCTCAATAACGTCATTACAACGACAACAACGTCGCGAAACCGTCATTCCGAGCCGTTCTTGCGAGGAATCTGCTTTTCCGTCACATTGTAAAGGTGATATGGAGACACTACACTAGGTCTTCCGCTTTGCAGAATTATTGTAACCCCAAAACAGGTCGCGTATTTCTCAGAACGAAGGTCAGAAAGCTCCCATAAACGATGGGATGAAGAACTGCTCCAGATACTTCTTTCCCATCAAGAAGCCCTCTTCGCGTCCTACGGCATCGTCCTCGTGCTCGATACTTAAGACCCCATTATAGCCGTTGGCTCGCAGTGCAGACAGGTATTCGCCCCAACGCACGCCTCCCATGCCGGGAATGACGTATCTCCACCACCCGCCGTCATGCTGGTTGCCGACCCGGCGTTTCTTGGAATCGTTTACCTCGGTGTCTTTTGCGTGGGAATGGAATATTCGATCCGCGAATCGTTCCACTCCGTGAATGTAGTCTATGTCCTGCCACATGAGGTGCGAGGGGTCGTAATTCAGTCCGAAATTCTTGTTCGGAATAACCTCGAACAGCCGGTCCCAATGGCCGAGGTGCTGGATGTTCGTCATGTACCAGTTTTCCAGCGCGATCCGGATCCCTTTGCGCTCCGCGTACTCAAGCAGCGGCGGAAACACCTGAGTGCACTCTTCTTCGATAGTCTGCATCTTCGACTTGCCCGGCACAGGGTGGCCTGCCAGCGTGCAGACCACATCGGTTCCAATCAATACGGCAGCGTCTATGGCCTTGCGAACCGTTTCGTTACTGGCCTTACGCTTTTCCGGGTCGGCGTCGGTGTTGTTCGTATACGCCGCGACGGATGAAACGATGAGGGCGCGCCGCTCCATGAGGTCCTTGAGTTTTGCCGCGGCCGCCTGGTCGAAGGTGGTCAAGTCGATGTGGTTACTGCCCGGCCCGGCGATGATCTCCAAACCGCCAAAGCCGTATTCCGCGGCAAACGCGGCGACGTGCTCCAGGGGTTCACGACTAAACGGCGCTGTTAAGATACCAACATACATGGCTATCGTCTCCTTGTGCAGGCCGCCCATCGACGGAACCCGCGATTTATGACCGAACTTAGTCTAAACACCGTGAGCGGCTGTACTATTCCCTACGACTGATTCGACCCGCCGAAAGAACATACGGTGGAACGCTTCTACGCCAGCCGAGACGGCCACACGGATGTTTGTAACCGCATTAGATGCCGCCGGATTGTAGACAACGGCGCCGGACGTCATCGAATCAATTGGTAAGCCGGCAGTTACAGGTATTGTTTCTATCATCTCCGGCTGAAATGCGGCGGCAACAGCCAGCGCATCGTGCATAGGAGAACGATCGCGGCCTATCACCTCGAACCAAATACGGTGCATCTCGGCAAGCGATCTCGCGAGAGGCCCGCCGCAGGCCGTAATACGCTCCATATCCGCGCGCGACATTGAAGTCCTCTTGGTAACGTTCAGTCCCACCAGCGTGATTGGCAACCCGGAGCTTACAACCCGGCGAAAGGCCTCCGGGTCACAGGCAACATTGTGTTCTCCCTGGGCGTTTTCGGGTCCAAAACCGCTAAAGCTAGACGCCATGGAGAAGATCCTGCCAATCTTGGCAATTGTCTCCGGTTCCAATTCGGCGAGAGCCAATGCCAAATTCGTTAGAGGTCCGATTGTAATTAACGTGAGCGGCCGCCCCTCAGCGTAAGCGCCTGAGATCAAACTGCTCAATTTATTGTAAAGGCTGCATTTGTCATAATCGTTCCGATCGGTTTCAGAAAGGTCCGCGCCTTTCCCTTCGTGGCCCATCCAACTTCGCGTCACGCCGGACGTAAGCGGCGCCCCGGCTCCGGCCAAGACCGGAATATCTGTACGGCCTGCTTGCCGCAACAGCGATCTGGCGATGGCGGCGCGAAGATATGTGTCGCCGTTGACAACGGTGACGGCCCGAAGATCGATCTCCGGCGATGCGAGGGCCAGGAGAAGTGCATAAGCATCGTCGATATCTGTACCGATATCGGTATCCAGCGAAACCGGAAGCGGCATGGCTCCTCCGAGCATGCGGGCACCAGAAAGACGGCGCGAATGGTCTATAATACTATCACTTTTCGCTTGCCGCCCGCAAGCATTTCCGTGAGAGGCTAAACGCATGGGTAGAATGGTCTCGCGCTCACGACCCCGGGAGGGGAAGGGAATCGGCGAGTTTATTTCCGAGTCGATTATCTACATCATTATCATTGCAGTGGTCGTTGTTGCGGGGCGCTGGTATTTCTTCATATATGTGCGGTCCCCGTCGGCAGCCCTATTGAAATATTTGGGGGCTTCGAAAGCCGGAGATGTCAAGACGCAGTACGAAATGATTAGTTCTGCGGCAAAGCAGGCGGTAGGAAGCCAGGATGTTTACGCCGACAGATACCCGATGGCGCACGGCCTCGGTGGCCACATCGTAGACTACACGATCGAAAAGATGACCGAAATGGGCGAGAAAGCCGAAGCGGATGTCACGATGACCGTCCGTAAATCCGGCCAGGAGATTTACCAGGCGGCCGCCGACAAATACAACGACCACTACGTCCTCAAGAAGGAAGGCGATGCCTGGAGGATTGCGCTGGAATCATCGCAATTGAAGTCTGTGCAAGCTCGCCAGCGGTAGCAAGAACCTAAAGGAGCAAGTCTAATGCAATGCCCCAAGTGTGGGGCCGGCATCGTTGCCGGAATGTCTCACTGCCCTATCTGTTTTGCGGATCTAAATGAAGTTCCTGCTCCTGCAGTGGCTCCGCCCGCGCTTCCCGTCGCCCAGACTCAGCC
>JBGPOG010000353.1:0-5170 GCA_041487935.1 Chthonomonadia bacterium
CCCAAAGGCGGCTTCATACATTCCGTCCACGCGCTGACCGGCATCGGGTCCGGGTTCCGCAAGTACTCTCTTGGACCAGACCCTCGCCTGTTCGACCACGAATGGGTTGTTCAGCATCGTTAATGCCTGTGCCGGGACGTTGGATACCGATCGCCGTCCCATGCAATTGAACGGTACGGGGTAGTCGAATGCCAAGAACATCGGGTTGAGGAAGTTTCGGCGGACGCTGAGATAGATGCTCCGGCGGCCATCGCCATCGAGCGGTCCGGAAGCTGTTGGCTTTCCACGGCCTTCCATGAACGGAGTCAGGAAGGGCATGACGCTCGGCCCAAACATCTTTCTCTCCAGCCGCCCGGAAACCGAAAGGATAGAATCCCTGATAGCCTCCGCTTCCAGCCGGCGAACGTTGGCTCGATGGAGCAGCCGATTTTGAGGATCTTTCTTCTCGCCGGCCGTTTGCGGCAGGCTGGACATCCTGTAGGCGTTTGAAAGGACGATCAGGCGGTGGAGGCGCTTTAATGACCAGGGTGTTGGCGTGGACGATGGACGATGGACGATGGACGGTGGTTGTGATTCGGACATGATACGTGATGCGTGATGTGTGATGCGTGATGCGTGATGCGTGATGCGTGATGCGTGATGCGTGATCAGTGACGAACCGGTTCGCGATTCCATCGTCCATTGTCCATCGTCTATCGTCGGCTTGACGAACTCGCTTGCAAGCCATTCAAGCAACTCCCGATGCGTTGGTTTTTCGCCTCGGAGGCCGAAATCGTCGGGAGTGCGGACCAGGCCTTCTCCGAAATGGTGCCGCCAGACGCGGTTTACGATCACCCGCGACAGGAGAGGATCGTCGGGCCCAGTAAGCCGTTGGGCAAGTGCGAGCCTGCCGCTGCCAGATTCCGGCTTTGGAACGAGCATATCAGCTCCACCGCAGATTTGCAAGAATCTTCTGGGAACGAGCTCGCCGAGAGTTTTGGGATTACCGCGGACATGAATCCGATCGTTTTCGCCCGTCCCGTCTGTTATGGCCATAACTCGTCGCGGTGGCTTGATGGCGAATTCGGCTTCACTCCTGAGCGAAACCAATCCTCGATGAATGGTATTTTCTTCCAGCGAGGAGTTTATGGCTGCATGACCGGATTGAAACAGCATGTCGTGCTTAAGCGCCCAGTCCGCCAGCTCGAGCATCGAACCGGCGGTGCTTGCGGAAAGATTCCTTACGTCCGCAAGGCGGCCGGCTGCCTGAGAGAACAGCTCGGCATATCCGTTAGCCAGCGATTCTCGCGAGTTGATTTGCGGATTTTCGAGCAGCTTCAGGATTTCCGGATTTGGCGCGGCCGCCGGCGCATGGTCTGCGAAGCCGATCCGCTGGACCGCGATGTAGCCGGCCCCGGGATCGACGATTTCAATATAGGCCCGATGGCCAATCCACTTGCTTACGTCCTGTGTGAACACGGTCGTCCGGTCGCCCGTATTTACGTTGATCTCGAGCCCGCCGTAGATCGGGTCGCGGATGCGCTGGAAGTTATCGACGATCAGGCGCACCTGGCAGCCGTTTCCGCTCATCCTGTAGATAACCCTGGGTTTTACGATCGTAAACGTCTTGGACCGGAGCGCGCCCTGCAGCTTGTCGGAAATCGCGCCGCTGTCGGCAGCCGGCTGGGACGCAACGGACTCGAATGTCGCGCGGCGCGATTGCCTGCCGAAACGAAAAGCGTGCGCTGCTGGGCCCGAGCCAAATGCACCGCCCTCGACGAACCAGTTCGAATAGATGGGATTTCTGAAATTTTCGAATAGGATCTCGTTCGATTCATCGCGCCTTGCGATTTCAGCAAGGTCGCGAAGGCGACGTAGGAGCGTTGATTTGCCTCTCATGAATCCGTCCGCGGAGATGGTCGAGTCATCCGCCATGAGCGATATCCACGGGTAGAAAAGGTCGGAAGGATCTTTGCCCGCAACATCCGTGAGATAACGCGACCAGGCGGCCAGGGCGGCCGGATTAACTTGGTGGCCTGTGGAGGACGTTGTGGACGAGGTGGGCGCCGTGGACTGTGTGGACACGGTATGGGTTGTGGACCGTATGGCAGAGCTTGCCGCAAGGAGGTACGCCGGCATTACCTGGAGGCGATTCAGTATTCTAGATGCTTCAGCGGGAAGGGTGTCATTGATAATCCGCCGGTTGACCTCGTTTAGCTTGCGAATCGGCTCAGCGTTGAGGTCTGGCGGATCGATTGAGGCGAGCTGGTATCGAGAGCTCTTCATATAGCCGGAGAGCGCGTAGTAGTCCTTCGTTGGAATCGGGTCGAACTTGTGGTCGTGACAACGCGCGCAGCCGACAGACAGGCCCAGGAATGCCCGGCCGAAGACGTCGATCTGGTTATCGATACGCCCGGCTTCATTCTCCAGGAGATCGACCGGTGAATGATCGGCTTCGCCAAGGAACCAGAAGCCCGTGGCAATGATCGACTCGTTGAATTTGTCGACGGGATGGGTGCGCGGTTTTGGCAGGAGATCGCCGGCGATATGCTCGCTGACGAACTGGTCGTAAGGAATATCCGCGTTCAGGGCTCGGATGACGTAGTCGCGGTATTCGAAGGCGCCCGGCTTGTCCACGTCGAACTCGTGGCCGTCCGTTTCGGCGAACCGGACGAGGTCCAGCCAGTGGCGCGCCCATCGCTCGCCGTAGCGCGGTGATGCAAGGAGTCGATCGACGACTTTGCGATAGGCGTCCGAAGACTTATCTGCCAGAAATGAATTGATCTCGTTAGGGGTCGGCGGCAGGCCCGTCAGGTCGAATGTTATTCGGCGCAGCAGAGTGCGGCGATCCGCGGGCGGCGCGGGTTTCAGCCCGGCGGCTTCCAGCCTTGCCAGAATGAATCGATCGACCGGCGTTCGTACCCACGCTGCGTTCTTTACGGCCGGCAGAACGGGTTTTCGGAGCGGCTGAAACGACCAATGCCGCGCGCGGGCCGCAAAGTCGAAGACGGGCTTTTTTGGTGAGGCCGCCGGCGACTTAGGATCTTCAGGGTAAGGCGCGCCCTGCTTGATCCACGCGGCGAGAACCGCGATCTTGTCGATGGGAAGCTTGCCCTTCGGGGGCATCTTGAGGTCCGGATCGGTGTGGGAGATCGCCTTGAGGAAGAGGCTGTTTTCCGCGTTACGGGCAGAGATCAGGCTGCCGCGCGAGCCGCCCTTCAGGAAAGCCGAGCGGCTGTCGAGCCGGAGCCCTCCCATGAGCGGTTTGCTCTTAGCGGAATGGCAGGAGAAGCACTCCACTGCGAGGATCGGTCGGACCTTCGATTCAAAGAAGTCGAGGCCTGCTGCATTTTTTTGAGGCCAGGCATTGTTCGCCCAAGTTCCGAAAAGCAACGTGAGGCACAACGAGAGTGCCTTTGTGCTGGAAGATCGAGGGGGGTATCGAGGTAATTGCAAAAGTCTCGCGTCTTGTCTTGCCATGGGGAGGAATTGTCGCGGAGCCGTCATTCCCGAGGTCGTTATCGGGAATCCAGTTGTCAAGGTCCCTGGATTCCCGATAAGGGCATGCGGGAATGACGTTGCTTTTGGTATGTCGCAAGAGGTTAGCAATTGCCTTTATCGCATTCGTGATTATGTTGAACGGGCGAATAATTCGGACAGAGCGGGTGAGGTTCGACCCGAACTTCTCGACCGAATTATTCGCCCCTACCGCGGGCGTTTCGCCGGTGGCTGTACTGACGTTACAACGCCCAGCCGTTGCGGTACTCATATCTGATGTATTGATCTGCCTCCGGGCAGCCCGGACAAGACATATGTCTGGCATCGTACTTGATTTTCTTGCCAACTCTAAGCGCGACGTTGCCGAGCAGGATCGATTCCGTCATGGGGCCGGCGAAGGCGAAGTTGCTGCCGGTCGGCGTTCCGGTCTTCGCGGCGTTGATCCACTCGCGGTGGTGGCCCGGCGATCGCGGGAGCGTGGGGTCCGGGGCTTTGTAGCCCTTGAATCTCGCCTCGGGCCAGAGTACCGCGTCGTTGCCGTGTTCGACGATGAGTTTGCCCTTGTCGCCGATGAACACGGAGCCGTTGTCCGGGCACTTTGCGCCTTCGAGAATATCCGTGGGAATCTTGCGTCCGCCGTCGTACCAGACGAGTTTGACGGGTGGAAGATCGCCGCGCTTCGGGAACTCCCAAGTGATCGTTGCCGATTTGGGGGGGCTGAAACGCGAAACGGGATCGCTCTGCGCTTCTATGGCGGTGGGGAACTTGAGCTTTAGGGACCAGTAGACGGGGTCCATCAGGTGGCAGGCCATGTCGCCCAGCGCGCCGGTTCCGAAGTCCCACCAGCCGCGCCAGATAAACGGCAGATACGCGGGATTGTACACCCTTTCCGCCGTTGGACCCAGCCACAGATCCCAATTCAGTGTGGATGGGACGGGAGGGCTGCCGGACGGAGGTTCCGTCATTCCTTGTGGCCACCAATTCGCAGCCCTATCCGTAATCACGTGGACCTCCGTCACGTGTCCGATCGCTCCGGACTGGATGAGCTCGACCAATCTCGCATGCTGTGGGAAGGAATGGCCCTGCGTACCCATTTGTGTAGCGACCTTGTGCTTGGCCGCAAGCTCAGTGAGATAGCGCGCCTCGAACACGTTGTGGGTAAGCGGCTTCTGGCAGTAGACGTGCTTGCCCATTTTGATCGCCATCGATGCCGCCGTAGCGTGGAGATGGTCCGGTATGCTGACGGTGACCGCCTCGATGTCTTTCTGCTCGAGCATCTTGCGGAAATCGGCGTATTTCGGGACGCTGGGGTAGGCTTTGAACGAGTCGGCGGCGCGGGCCTCGTCCACGTCGCAGAGAGCGACGATGCTCTCGCCTTTCACGTTGCCCAGGTCGCTGCCGCCCTGCCCTCCGCAGCCGATACAGGCGATATTCAGTTTTTCGTTTGGCGATCGCGAGGCACGGGCTTCACGGTCGGTGAAGACCCCGCCAAGTGCGGCGAGGCCGGAGGCCATTGACGCATGGCGGAGTAGCTCGCGGCGGCTAAGGTTTGTTGGCATTTTCACGTTTTCCTGGCGGAATTAGAGTTTGGAGTTCAGACGGAATGTTCGACTTTGGGTGGGTTCAGTCCTGCTTAAATCTGATCGAAACCTGGGTAATGTTCAAGGCATACGAAAGGCCCTCAATCCGCGAC
>JBGPOG010000354.1:0-5168 GCA_041487935.1 Chthonomonadia bacterium
AGGTCCTTTTCGTGGCATGTGTCAACTCCTATGGAGTGATGGAGTGCTGGAGTATTGGAGTAACGGAGCACGCCGTTCTGGTAGCATTACTCCACCACTTCAATACTCCATCACTCCGCTCTTACTTCGGTTTTTTCGTCCCGTACTTGCTCCGGCTGGACTTGCGGTCTCGTGTGCCTGCCGTGTCCAGCGTGCCGCGAACGATATGGTAGCGTACGCCGGGCAGGTCCTTGATTCGACCCCCGCGGATCATCACGACCGAGTGCTCCTGCAAGTTGTGGCCGATGCCGGGAATATAGGCGGTCACTTCCATCCCGTTGGTCAGGCGTACGCGGGCGACCTTTCGCAGTGCGGAGTTCGGCTTCTTAGGCGATACGGTCTTTACGACCAGACACACTCCTCGCTTGAACGGATTCCCGCGCAGAGCCGGCGCCGCGCTCTTCTTCTTGAGGCGCTCACGGCCCTTTCTGACCAACTGGTTGATGGTAGGCATAATCCCTCCGGATAACGACCGGAGTATTGGAGTACTGGAGTGGAGGAGTATTACAACCTACCCGCGCCGTCTGGGCTCCGGTCAGGCCGTTTACTCCATTACTCCATTACTCCATCACTCCAAAGAATCAAAAAGCCCCTCTCCCACAGAAGGAGGGGGCAGAACAGGCGCGCATAAACGCGGATCAAAGCCCTGTGCTACACACGCTGGGAGCGTTTCGAACTCCCTGGGTGGCCTCCTTGTGGAACGGTTTGTCAGCCTGCTCGCCGGTAATGACGACTACCTCCGAGCAAACCTGCGTATTATATACTATCGCCCTAGGGCATGTCAACGATTTGGGCGAGTTTTTTGCGGTTCGTTCGCGCGTAACGGCTCACGGCGCTTAACTTATAGGAGACCTCATGTGCTGCGCACACAACCAAGTATGAAAAGCCCGGCACGTTCACTACACGCCCATCCCGGCATTTTCAGGAGAGTAGAAATCGCAGGGTGAAGTAACGCGCTTCGCACAAAATGATCCGGGGATAGCCGTGCGGATTCAAATGATCTGCAAGCCGGCGCTCACTCTTTGCCGGACAGCCAGGCCGCGCGCGCGATCCTCGACTCGTCGCTCGCCATCGGATCGATTGCGATCCGCGGAGCGCCATTTGGCCCGGCCACGAGTCTCAATCCCACATACCCAAGACATTCGGCGAACGGCAATTCATCCGTCGACCGCGCAAGTTGGTCGTAGAACGGCCCCATTTCAGGCCCAGCTACTCTTAACACTGCATCGCGGAGACCGTCCTCCGGATAACCTGGCCTGGGCGAGCCGTATCGCTCCATCAAGTCGCGCATCACGTCGTCGAGGCTGTGCATGTCTCGTGTCATGTGCCGTATCTTTAGATCGAGGCACAAGCCTATCAAGGCTCCTTTTAAGTAATAAGAAAGTCCGCCGAAACCGTCGCTCTCTCGCCCTTCCTCCACCCGTAAGCTGGACTCGTCCGCAGTCACTTTGAGTCGCGCGCGGTTGTATTGAAGTGACCGTATATCGCGTTCGAGATTGGTAAGATATTCACGTTCATTGGCGAGGCCGGCGCGCAGGCAAACCAGATATTCGTAATAGCTCGTTACTCCCTCGCAAAACCAGAGATTTCGCGTCTTAGGCACGTGGAGGTAGTCGAATGGACCTAGCGGCTCCGGCCGGATGCGCTTGACGTTCCACAGATGGAAAAACTCGTGCGCGGCGATGGTCGAAAGTCGTATGGCCCGCTGCGGGTACCAGCCGATGCGCGTGCTGTTGAGGTGTTCGAGGCCGCCGCCCGGTCCGCCGCAATCCAGAAAGAACACATACCGCTCATACGGCGGTCTGCCCATCATCCGAACTTCTTCCGAGACGATTTTGGTCAGAATCGGCACGTACTCGTCGTAGGAGATCCCGGCGTGATTGCGGAAGAAGGCGATCGTGTGGCTCTTGCCAGCCACGTTGAATTCGCGAGTGACGTATTCTCCCGCGAGAACCGGCGAGTCGGCCAGCGTATCGTAACCGGGAACCTCGAACTGAGGGTCCGAGCCTTCGGTAGCTGGTTTCGCTGGTGGAAGAGGTGTGAGCGCGTTCGTCCAACCCTTTGGCAGCTTGATCTGAAGTGAGACAGGATCCTGCTTATGGCCGACGACATACATATACACCGCGGGCCCGTTGTAGAAAGCGAACTTCTCGGTGATCTTGACGTTCTCGCTGAAGAGGCCGGGTGGAACGTTAGGGAGCTCGTACGCCACGTCCGACTCTCCGTCTCCATCGGTTGCGATCTCCCAGGTGTTGGCATCAGGGTGCTTGACCTCGTGAACGTGATCTCCAGGGGAGGTAGCACGAACCGAGCGGACATATTGAGCGAAATCCTGAACGCGATAATCGCCGGGAGACCATACGGGCATCTGGAGCTTAATTGAATTCTCGTCCTGCAAACCGGAAATGTGGAGATTGACTTTGAGGACCGCCGCGGAACCCTGAACCGGCGGCACCGGCTGGACGGTATAACGCAGCCGAAGATCGCCCGCGTAACAAGCGCTGGCCAGAAAGACCAACAGAGCTGGGAACGCGGTAACCAGGCGGTGGGTACGCCTGGTAGTAAGTGGAATGTGGAATGAGAATTGTCGATTAGTCATATTAATGGGCACGAATTAGTATAAGACCGAAGTCGGTTCCGAGCCATCGAAGATCGCATGAATTGTACCGCAACGTTGTATTGTCATGTACTCGATTTAGTGTTTGCTTTGCCAGGCACCACGCTGGCCATGAAGCGTGGTAGAATCTTAGAAGAACATGTGGTGCATGGAGGAGAGCGCATTGGACAAAGGTACGCTTGAGCTTGAAGGATCGTGGGAAGAAATACTAGAGCACGAGTCTGAACTTCGTGGTAAGCGGGTTAAAATTCGCGTGTTGCCAGCAACGAGTGAAGTCGAGGTTGACCGCCTCCCATATCGACCGGCCAGACAAGGTAAATCGACAGGCGCCGACCTCCTCAAACACGCCGGGTCCTGGGTCGGCAACGATTTGAAGGAGTGCCTGGAGGAGGTGATTGCCAATCGCCTTCCGGCAAAGTTCTAATTGTGCGTTTGCTCGACACGAACCACTGCAGCCTGATCCTCGATCACGATACGCGAGTGCTCGCACGTCTCGCCGATCACTCCGCCGAAGGATTTGTGACGAGCATAATCGTCCAAGGTGAGCTGCAATTCATGGCGTATCGCTCGGAACACCCCGAACAGAACATGGCTCGCGTATCGGAATTCCTGTCAGACTTAAACGTATACGCCTTAGACGACGAAACCACAGATTGCTACGCACACCTCAAGTCAGATTTGCTCGATCGATTTGGCCCAAAAGAGAAGGCCGCCCGCCGTCGGTTCACCCTTGGTCAGCTTGGCTTCACCGACAACGACCTCTGGATTGCAGCAACCGCCTTGCAGCACGACCTCAATTTGGTTTCCGCTGACTCGGACTTTTCACGGATCGCTGAGGTTCGGCCTCTCAGGTTTGAATCCTGGATTTAGCGTAGTTCCTCGAACGCGCGGCCTATTGTCGATCCAACCACACTAGCCTTGCAATACAACAGGACGAGTCGCGAGGCAAGCTTTGGAATTCACCGGAATCGCTCAAGCCCGTCCCACATCGACCGAACAGGTTCACGTGTTCTTGGATCGATCAGCCCGACCTCTTCGAATGTGAATTCCATGCGACCGAAATTGCACGGCCCACAAGTGATTACCAGATTCTCCAGATTGTTATTTCCGCCGCGGGCGCTAGGAAGCAGGTGGTCGCATTGCACCCACATTGCCTGGAACGCTGCGTGCTGGTCTATGTTCTTTGGCCCCCAAAGTGGTGGATCTGGATAAGACTCTGCAATCCGCTTACGAACTTCAGTCCGTATTACGGGAATCCCGCAGAAACGACAGTGGTAGCCGTCTCGAACATGTAGTTCGAGTTTCTGTTCCAATGACGGCATCCGTTTCTTATCCTGGTCCGCCTTTAATAGAAAGGGAGGCGAGCCATCCACTACTCGATACTGGACGTGAGGGCTTTTCGCGCCCCAAATGGATTCCGTCCACTCTCTAATTTCCCGCATGTTGGCGAGACGTATCAGGTAATCTGCCAGCTTTGGCCGCCCGGCGAGGTGAGCCGAAACCGCCGCGTCGAGATAGCGCGCAGCATCCAATATCTCTGGGATCGGTTCCCGAAGGTATTGACGCATAGCGCTGGGGCGCTCAAGGTGCATGGACATTCCCACAATTTCTTGTCACAGTTACTTGACCGTCAATTCGCCGCGTGATCACCCTCACTCCGCCACCACCCTCGGCCAGGCCTCCGCCCTCCGAAACCCCTCCGCAAACTTCACATTGCTCTGCAGCCCGCGAAAACGCGCGACCGTCGTTGCAAACTCCACGATGTCGATCCCGTTATAGTCCCCCAGCCATTCAAGCTGGCTCTTGTGGCATTGAAGCATCTGGAGTTTGGTTTCGAGTGAGTCCGTGATGTCGACGTACTCGGTCGGCAGGAAATCCACTCCCGCGAGCGTGTCCATGTAGTAGATGGGAGGAATGGCCGCATGGCGGGGGCTGGGGGTTTCCACGTGCGGGACGGCGGCGATGAAGCTGGAGACGAAAACCAGCTCGCTCACCGTTCGGTGGTCCTGATGGTAGTCGTTGGGTGTGTGGGTGAGGATAACGTCCGGGCGGGCGGCGCGGATCATCTCGATGAAGCGCATGCGCGTGTCGTGGTCCGGATAGAGGAATTCATCGGGATAGCCGAGCCAGTGGAACTCCGCGTCGAGATGAGCGGCGGATGCGCGGGCTTCGGCCTCACGAATTTTGGCTAACTCCGGCGGCTGGTGGGTCATGCTTCCCATGTCGCCGTTCGTCGCAACGCAGATGACGATATCATCTCCCTGCGCGCGGCAGCGCGCAAGCGTGCCGGCGCAGAGGATTTCGACGTCGTCAGGGTGCGCGCCTACGGCGAGAATTCGTCTCGGCTTACCGTTTCCTAGAAGGCTCATGAACCAGTTATTCGAGAATCCGCGCCGAAATTCATCCTCAAATCCCGATGCGGGGCGTGAATCAATTCTAGACGGTTTCCTCTCAAGTTATCGCGAAGTGCGCCGGCCGTCATTCCGAACGAGAGTGAGGAATCTGATTTTCC
>JBGPOG010000355.1:0-5158 GCA_041487935.1 Chthonomonadia bacterium
CCAGCGGACGTATTGATCCAGACCTATGAGGTCGCCTCGGCGAGACGTGCAGCATGACTCCTGCCTATCGGTCCAATCCATCGCAAAGATAATAAGCGCATCTATAAGATGGTGAACATATCCGCCGAAGCGCCGCTCATCTTTGTCAGCGTGCCGCCCCTGGTGCCATATAGTTCACGGCTCACGCGTCACGCCCCACGCAACGAGTCTGACTCGGCCGTTGCCGCCTACTTCTCATGCTTGTGCCCGTGCTTCTCCCGCATCTCAGGCCCGCGTCCGTGAATGGCCCCCTGCTCGGACCGGTGGTCGCGGAATTCTCTCTCGTAGCCTCTCTTATGATGATGTTGTTTGCGGCAGTGTTTGTCGCACTCGTCTCGATCCCTCCGAACGAATCTAACGTCGTCTCTGTATTCCCGGACTACCGTGCGAACTTCCCGTCTGTCTGTCCGATCCTCGCTGCGCTTGTAATTCGGCGTTTGCCAGTCCATCTTGAGCGAAACCTTCGCCTTAACGTCCTGCAGGGCGACGCTTCTTGCGGAAGCGCCCAACACAGCCGTCGCGGCGACCAAACCAATTATCAGCCTATTCATGAGCCCTGGCTCCATTCGTGACATGTGAATTACCGTCGCTCCCCAATTGGCGGAGCAATAGCTTAACCACTGGTTCCATGGCCGCAAGGTCGAAGATCCTGTGCATGTCTCCGGTTTCTCCTTCCGAGCATTTTACCGCGCCTAACGCGGCGTTGAGCGTAAGAAACTGTCACAGCCCCCGTCATCCCTGTAGGGATCTGTTTTTCAATTGCAAGTTGACATTCGTGCACTAAACGGTGAAGTTTCTTAGGAGACTAGACGAAAGGAAGGCCGGACTCTCGCCCGGCCCCGAATCGCAGCAGAAAAGGAGCTCTCCTACCTTCCAGTAATCTCCCTAAGTTCAGCTTCTGTCAGCTTCTCCTTGCCCTGGTTGCCAAGCTGAACCGCCGTCTTACCGAGATCGATCACCACTTCGTCGCCGACGGCCGCATACTTCGCCAACGACGGCAGCGCGTGGATGAGCTGGAAGTGAGCGTCGCTGAGGTTCTTGACGAGGAATACTTTGCGGCCGGAAGGATAGCCGTTGTCGAACCAGACATTTCCGCGTTTATAGAACGTCCTGCCGGCCACATTCTGCACGCGGGCATTCGCCTGAACCTGCTTGTAGCCCGGTATGTTCTGCATTGCGGACTTTTTGTCTCCCGCATATGCTCCGAAGTAGTCGAGCGACAACTTGGAGCGTTCGAGTTCGGTTCCAGCGGGTCCGAACGCACCCAGGCCGCCGCCTCCGAGACCAGCCCCGCGTCCGCCGGCGAATCCACCCTGGGCGTTCGTCGGAGCGCGCCCGCTCTCTTTAAGTCCCTTCGAGTTCAGCGCGCGGTGCGTCTCCTCCGCGCCGACCTCGCCTCGACCGCGGCGGCTCAATTCGTTCAGTTGACGGACCGAATCGTCATTGCCCTGTCGCAGCGCGCCTTCGTTTAGCCGATACAGATAGTGCGTTGCTCCACCCGCCGGCATTTGCCACTGACCGCTCCCGTCCCGCAGCACCAGGTCTTGCCGCTCGTCGGCCAGGTAGCTGGTGTAGGGCGTGATAATGCCGTGCTCCTTGGAAAGCCGCACGACCTCATTGATCACTTCCTGGTTGGCATGGAGCCGAACCTCATCCAGCAGATAGCCAATCTTCCGCGCCGCCCAAATACGAGGAATTAGCCCGCTCCGTGCGGCCGATTCGCTGAAAGCGCGCTCGAGCCTGAAGCTTGCGGGACGATCTTGCGCGTAACCGGTCAGCTTGATACCGCCCCGAGGATCGCCGCGGTACCGCCCGGTCACCACTATCTGACCGCCTTTGAACAGGTCGGGAAGCTGTTTCGGGTAGACGTCATAGACTTCCGCGCCGTCGAACGCGAGCTGCAGATTGGCCAATATCGGAGAGCTGACCTTCGAGTAGAACGCCGAAACGATCGACTCGATGCTCTCTTTTGGCCGAACGTAATCCGCATCAGCCCGGTTCTCCTCGGCCAGCCGGTCGAGGAACGGCACGTTCACGTCGTATCCAACGCCGAAACAAAAGACCCGCGCCTTCAGGGCTTCGGCCATCCGTCCGTAATCGCGTCCGGCTGATGCGAACCGCGCGATGCCGTTCATCCGGCGTACATTCGCGAGGATATTCTCAACGTTCGTCTCGCCGACCGTCGGCAATCCGTCGGTCATGAACACGATCATCTTTTGCGTGCCCTCGGCATCTTTCAACAGGCCCAATGCAGATCGCAGCGCCTCGTCGATATTGGTTCCTCCGCTCGCGTCCACGTCGCTCACGAACCGGTGCGCTCTTTTCACGTTCTCGGGCGACGCCGCAACCAGCGACCTCGTGAGAACATCCGCGCTCTCGTTGAACGTGATCACGTCGAACCGGTCCTGCGGGTGCAGGTTGTCCAGGCAGAATTGCATCGCGGATTTCGCCTGCTCCATCTTCCCATTGGCCTGCATCGACCCCGTGCGGTCCAATACGAAGACGATCTGTTTTGGGAGAATGCGCTCTTTGGGAATGTTGAACCGGGGCGAGGCAATGAGTACGAAATAGCCGTCTCGATCTCCGCTCTGGTAATTCAAGAGGCTTAAACCAACTTCGTCGCCGCTGGTGCTGTAGAAGAGCGAAAAATCCCGATCGGAGAATTCTCCGCGGCCTTCCCAACTGGCCGTCGCCGAATAGTCGTCGTTGCGGCGAATGGAAACGTCGTGCGACGGAGAGTAGATCGTCTTAAGAGCGGTGCTCGTCTTTATCCGGACAAAAATCGAAGTCAGCTCCACCGGGCGGCTTGAAAACCGGCCGGTCGAAAGCGAATAGACATACTTGCGGACGCCGCCCTCGGGCTTCAGAATCTCCGCATATTTGAGAGTCAACACGCGCTCGGCATGTGCCGGGATGGGAAAAACCGAGGATCTAAACATTCCCCGTCCAAGGTATTCCAGCAGCGCCGGATCTCGCCTGCGCCGGACGATCGACTCATAGATTCCCCGTGCCTCTTCCCTGGACAGCATTCTAGCTTCCAGAACCCGGTCGCCCGCCCTTAACGTAAACGAAGTCACGGTCGCGCCTTCCGGCAGCGGAAACACGTAAGTGCCTTCCTGGTCCACCGGAGAGTGATTGACGAAGGTCTGCTCGACAGTCGTTTCGGCGACCCCATCCGAGATCGTCGTCGATATCCGAACGTTTTTCACGGCAAACGGCTGGTCGCGCACCTCGGGCCGTTCCGGAAACAGAATCCCCTGCCCGAATGCCGCCGGTCCCAACAAAACAAGTATCGCAAATGGATACAGTCTCGCGAAACCACCTATCGTTGAAGTCTTCATCGCCAATCCTCCAGCCCGAGCTCGGGTATTCGAATACGAAGTCATCTGGCATCGAGGCGCGCGCTGATACAGAGAATCCAGGCGTCCCCATCTGTTACGTTGCGCAAACCCACAAAAAGGTTCATCCTGTAAGACGCGGATCGACCATTACAATAATCCGGGTGCAATTACCCAATCACCCGAGGTAATTGCAAAATACCGCAAAAACGTCCTTGAACGATGGGAGGTATTGCTCTTGCACAGGTCCTCCCAGCGGGATTTCAACCCGCTAACACTGTGCGCTGCAAGGCGCGCCAGATCCTTGCCGGATAACGGAGCTGCTGCGATTGTCATCGATTACAGAGTGTTGCACGCCAAATAGATTGCTCGGGTTACAATGGAAACACCCCCAGGTTCCTGAACGCGGAGTTCGACCGCCTGGAGATCCAAGATGCGGCAGGGTGTTGGATTAATGTCAGCGGGGGAATCATCAAAGGCGGCGAGGCGACTGTGGAAGTACGCCCGGCGGAGCCAATCCTCGCGCGGGCGACGGTTGGGAACACGGAATCAGCGACCTGGATTGCGCCCGCCAAATCCGCCGCGGGAGCGTCAGCCTGGGCAACAGGAACCGTAGCCCTGGCCACAAACCCCGCCTCCGAGCTTCAGATGCGCGAGCCAGTGCCGATTCCCAGTGACACACCCATGCTGGGAACCGCCGTTCTCAATTCGTTCGTCCTCTCGCCCGGCATTACGAAAGACACTCACGCAATCGTCCGGATGACTGCCTGGCAGCGGATGTGGTTCGGGGAGAAGATTGCTTTTCAGGTGCGGATTGTTCAATAGAAAGGCTTTTTGCTAGGTGAACCGTCTCAGCAATGTAATTACAACCGAGACGAGACGGCGAATCCGTCATTCCGAGCATTTTACCGCGCCTAACGCGGCGTTGAGTGGAAGAAACTGTCACAGCCCCCGTCATCCCGTAGGGATCTGTTTTTGACGTTGCGGCAATCGCTTGTGCGCTCAAACGGTGGAGCTTCTCAGGAACAATTCATGGAGGATGATTGCTGGCACACCGACTACGAGCTGAAGGACCCAAACCTCAAGGGCGGCGGACCCCACTACGTCATCGACTCCGCCACCGGAGCGATCCTCTCCAAACGGTACGAGCAGTAACCGCAACGCTGAATGAATAGCGGCGTAACGAAACGCCGTTTTATTGTCGCCGCAATCCCGAGGGTCCTTCCTCGCCCCGCCCTCCAAAACGGCGGTCCATCCTCAGATCCTCCTCTGCCAACACCCCATAGTTTGGTGGTAATCGCCGCGCAGGGTGAGGTATTCTGTCTGCAGTCGGCCGCGAGAGCTTTCTGTATTCGGACACTATTAGAGGCAACTGATGGCTGTTTGGCGATTGATCACGCACCATGACGACCCCGAGTATGCCCTTACTTGGTCGCGTCGCAATGAGCGAATTGCTTTAGGATGGGGCGCGGTCGGAGATGTGTCCAAGAGGTATAGCTCACGACAGCAAATTGCGGCGACCGTCCAGGAATTATTTCCAGAACGCAATAATTCGGTCGAGGGCGGGCACTGCCTGTGGGATTTCTGTTATGAGTTTCGGCTGGGTGATCGCGTCATACTCAGCACCGGCAAAAAGCGAGAACTAGTAGTTAGTTCATAAAATAACATTGCAATATGTTTGTCTGAGATGGTAACATAGTTTCACCACAGAAGGAGGTGACGCTATGCCATTTCAGCCCCAGCGCGCAGCGCTTGTCCTGGGTGTTAAGGAAACAGCCGAA
>JBGPOG010000356.1:0-5155 GCA_041487935.1 Chthonomonadia bacterium
CCATCTGGCCGTTGTTGTCGATGACCACTTGATGGACATTACCCACGTCCTGCGCGGCGAAGACTGGATGCCAAGCACTCCGAAGCAGATACTGCTCTACCAGATGCTCGGCTGGGAGCAACCGCAGTGGGCGCACTTGCCACTCATTGTTGGGACAGACCGCAAGAAGCTTTCAAAGCGGCATGGAAGCACCCAATTTGTAGATTTTGTCAAGGCCGGTTACCTGCCCGAAGCGTTGTTCAACTTTTTGGTGCTTCTCGGTTGGTCCGCGGGCGAGGAGAATCGAGAGATCTTTTCGCGCGACGAGCTTGTCCAACGGTTCAGCATCGACGGAATTACCAACCACCCTGCTATTTTCGATTACGAAAAACTCAAATGGATGAACGGCGAATATATCCGCGCCAGCTCTCGAGAACGATTGCTGGAATTGTGCTTGCCATTCCTTGCAGCCGATGGGCTGGTTTCCAATCCTCCAACCCAGGAAGAGCGGGAATACACGGCGAAACTGATTCCGCTGGAGATCGAACGGCTAAAGCTGCTCTCCGACATCGGCCCGATGACCGAGTTCTTTTTCCGAGAACCGCAAGCGCCGGATGAAAAAGGGCGCAAGAAGTGGCTTGACGGCAACGAAGCAGCAGTACGACTCGACCAGGCGCGAGAGGCGTTTAATGACGTTCAGGAAGAGCTTACTCCTGAGACAGTTGAATCGATCGTAAACCACCTGGCGGAATCGACCACAGACGGCCGGCGCGCGCCGATCATCCATTTGCTTCGCTTGGCGACTACAGGCCGCACCGCCGGCCCAGGCCTATTCGAGACACTCGCGGCATTAGGCAAAGAGAAGGTATTAGAGCGCCTGGACAGCGCGAAAACGTGGGTGGGAACGAAAACTTAATAGCCGCTGATGAACGCAGATAAAGACAAATATCTGGCGGTTTTCATTCGGCTTGTACTTCGAGAAGGGATCGTGATTCGCGTTCATTCGCGTTCATCTGCGGATAACAAGAGACCATGAACGAGATCGTCGATATCAATACGCTCTTTGGCCCGATGCCTTCGGCAGCGTCAGACCTCTCCGTCGACGAGTTGACCGCGCTCATGCAGCGGCACTCCGTTTCCGCCTGCTGTACGCTCTCAACGGTGGGGCTGCTGCTGGATCATAACGCGGGGAATTCTGCAACGCGGGCGGCTTGCTCGGAGAATCGCAGCTTGATTCCGACCGCCACCATCAATCCACAGAGCTTTTTCGGCGGCGACGGGCCGCATTTGCGATTTAAGGCCGATGGTTTCCGGCTCGTACGTTTCTTTCCAGGCGCTCAAGGATGGGATGTCGATTATGCTTCATTTGTAGCGGCGGTCAAGAGCCTCGAGCCTCAGAAGTTGCCCGTCATCGTGGATATCGATCGGTCGGGTGTTGCTACAAGGGTCGTGCGAGCCGTGGCGGATTATGCCGGCGAGGTGATCCTGGCAGGAATAGAAGACCGGACGCTCTCCGAGGCGATAGCCTTGATGCGCGATCACGCCAAAGTGTATGTCGAAACGTCAAATCTCCTTGCAACGGGCGCGATCAAGCACCTGGTTGGCTGCGTTGGCGCAGATAGAATCCTCTATGGTTCCGGTGCGCCTGCACGGCCAATTGCGAGCGGATTGAACGTGCTCAAGCACTCCGGACTAACCGACGGCGAATTGGTCCAGGTTCTGAGTGGAAACGCAAAGAAGATGCTGGAAATGTAAGAGTAACGGAGTGATGTAGTGCCGGAGTAGTGGAGTATCGGAGTGATGGAGTAATGGAGTAAATGTGTGCAGAAGCGATGGAGCGATTTTCCTCCTATAACAATGCTCCATTACTCCATTACTCCTCCTACTCCAATTCGCTTTCCAGGAGAGCAATTTGCCTGTTTTCGACATTCATGCCGATCTCGGCGGCAGCGTAATTCCCGGGGTGGCCAACAACGCCGCCGCGGTAACGGCGGAAATGAAAGCATGCGGAATCGATCGCCGAGTGCTGCTTTCGGCCCACGCTCGAAATGTCGATCCGCTGGCCGGCAATAGAATTCTCAAGGCAATGCTGGATCAAAGCCCTAGCCTTTACGGCTGTATCTTGACGCACGTAAACCGCCTGGACTCATCGGTGACGGTCATGCGGGAGTTGATGTCAAATCGGAAGTTTCTTGCAATGGCGATTTCGGGGACTTCCACGAAAGAGCCCGTCCAGAAACTGGTCGCGGACGAATTGATCAATGCCTATCGGCGGTACAGTAAACCACTATTCCTCTTCACGCCAACCGGAGATTGCGTTCACGCGGGACTGGAGATAGCGAAGGCTTACTCGATGATCAAGATCGTATTCATCGGAATGGGAGGGACGGACTGGAGGCACGCAATTGCCGCTGCCGAGTCCTCTACGAACATACTCCTCGAGTCATCTGGCCCCCTCGACCGTTCAAAGCTCCCGGCCGCGGTAAATGCGATTGGATCCCATCGCGTTCTTTTTGGCTCAGGGGCGCCACATTGTGATGGAGCGGCTGCGTTGGGGCTGATCGAGGATTCCGCCCTGACGGACGAAGCAAGAAGGCGGATTCTCTATGACAATGCGATCAAGCTGTTTGCATTGGAAGAATAGCGAACATCGGCAAGTGCCGTGCTATAGAATGCGTCTGCCCAGACGCGCACTCCGTTAAGAAACCGGCGACTTAACTCGCGAAAATGTCGTCGATTGTAATCGCCAATCCAGGAAGCGCTTGCGAGACAATCCTCGTACCTCTCCCGTACAATCCTGTCCGAACGTAAACGCCGGACTGTAACCGCATGACCTCGACCGTCATAGCCTCACGGTTTGCGAGCCAGGTCTCGGGAATTCCGATGGAAGCATAGTCCGTCAGCTTGAGGTCAAGGTATCGCTTTGTCTCCTCCGGCGAGAGAATCTCGACAACGAGATCCGGCGCCACGCCACGCTCGCGAGCTTCTCGAAGCGCCTCCCGCCCCTTGCCTCCAAGTGTTGCCCAACTAAAGAATGCGAGGTCGGGCTGGCGCGTATTCAACTTCGGGAGCTTTCGAATTGTGACGTCCATAGGAGCAAAGAGGACAATTCCCAGATCGTTCGAACGCACGTAACTCTTTACCCTGTCGTTCAACTCCGAAAGATCCAACTGATGATCATCGGAAGGGGCGGGCGACATATTCAGCACTCCTTCGATTATTTCGTGCCGCTCCATCATCTCCGGCATTTTGAGATAATCCTCAAAGGTTATTTCCCCGGGATCTGCGGCGAGCTCGGCAAATTTAACCGCCATGGTCGTTTTCCTCGTCACGTTCTGGCTGACTTCGATTCTCCGTACGTTGTATGAGTTCTTAGGCAGCAACTAGCTCCGTCATTGAGAACCAACTGAAATCATCTTGCCCATATATGTGCGCCCGGCTTCTTCGGATCAGCTTTCGCGCTTGCGTGTTCGACCCGCAAGACGAGCGGAGCGGCTGCGTTGCGCACGCCGCCTTCGACGTCGCCGAACACATATATCGCGCGAGTTTGTGGCTTAACCCAGGGCTCGCAATAGAGTTTGAATTTGCGGGAATCCTGTTCCTCAGTAATCAAGACGCCGTTGAGGCCGACATCCATCACGCGGACCCCGAATGGAAGATTCATGACATTGACGGGAACCCTTGAGCCGAAATTGCCAAGCCGTTCCACCCGCGCTTCGATCTCCGCTTCCTGGCCGGGACGTATGACGACTTCGCGGACGTCCGTCGTCATGCGGATGTCGGGATCGGGCAAAATGGTGACAAGTCGACTGCCGTTATCCGGTTCGATGGCTTTCACGATGTCTCGTCCCATGATGACGGCAAGAGCAGTCAGCTTGATAGGAGCGGGTTTGTCCTTACCAGCGGGTACCCCTTCCGGCGCCGCGGTCAGCAGGATATTGGCGCTGGTCTCTCCGGCCTCGATCGTCGTCGCCGAGGCGGAAAAGCCTGTCGGAAGACCGTCCAGCCGTACGTCGATAGGGCCGTCGAAGCCCTCATAACGCTCGCAGCTCACTTCGATCGCAACGCCCCCGCCTCTGGGTAGATTTGGGTTGTCCGGGCTCATGAAGACCTTAAAGTCCGGGCGCGGCTCGTGGATCATCAGCCGGTAGGTGTAATCTTCGCCTTGCTGGCCGCGCGCATCAGAAATTCTAACGTAGTAGTCCCCGTCCGCTGGAGCCGCAAAATCCAGATGCGAGTCCTTTCCATAAAGCGGGCTTCCATCATCGTTTCGGTAGTAGACCTTGGTCAGCGGAAAGCCGTTTGGCGAGAAAGTCGCCCCGGGCGGGTGGACCTCGACCTTGTAGGCTTGAGACCCAAGACTGTGGAATTCCGGAGTGGTGCCAAAATATCCCAGCCTTTGACCCCGGAGGATACGGAACACCATGTCGTTATCCGGACCTTCAGGCAAAGCGCGGATGCGCATAACTTCGCGCCCAATCAAAAGGTAGTCGTTGATATGGAAGTCGTCCCAGGCTTGGAGTCGGATGCCGCTGCTTGCGGAGTCACGATCGTTTAAGACTTGCTCCGTCTTGCCGACCGCTCGCAGCACCGCTCGTTCAATCGGATTGCCTTCTGGGCTGAGGATCTCGATTTCCGAGTCAAGTGGCGAGCCGAGCCGCCGCGCCATGACTTCGAGAACCAATTGTTGGCCCTTCCTGGCCGAAAAACGATAATATTGACTGAGAGACCTCTGAATGCCCCGAGTTGGACTCGGCGGGCTGGATGTCGAAGCAAGACTGGCGTGTCCGTCTCTTTGAGCTGCCTTCTTCACGATGCCATCGAATAGCTTGCCGTTTATTGTTACCGGCAGCGGTACGCGCTGGGCAGATTTCAGCGAGTCATTCTCCGGGTGCTGGAACACCTCGGGGTCTTGGCCTACAGCCAGCCGGACCGGGTACAGCAGGGGCCCGCTCGGCGTTTGCATTTGAAACTCGAAAGTCGCGCCCCATGAAGACGCCGGCGCCGCAACGACCTTCGCCCATGTTTGACCCCCAAGATTGAATCCGGCGACTTTCACCTCGGTGGTGGATCCCTTTTGAACGCCTGCCGGCCAGACCTCTGTCACGATGGGAAACTCTCCCGCATTGAGCCGGTAATAGACGTCCCCTCCGCCGGCGCCTTCGTAGTCGCGGAG
>JBGPOG010000357.1:0-5154 GCA_041487935.1 Chthonomonadia bacterium
GGTCGTCTCAATCGCCTGTTCACGAAGCGCCGCTTTATTAACGGGCCCCAAGCATCCGAAGATCGTAGCCGCGTCTTTCGCCGCCCCTCGCGCAATCTCTACGCCGCCGCGGTTTATCTGTTCGACGCTGCCGGCCCGGCCATGAAAGCCAAGATTGATCCCGTTCGCGCCGAAAGTGTTCGTAAGGATGATCCGGCATCCGGCGTCCACGTATTGCCGCGAGACCTGCTCCACCTCAGGGGCGTGCGACAGGTTCCAGGCGTCCGCGCACGCTCCAAGAGCAAGCCCACGGGCCTGAAGCTCGGTCCCAATCGCGCCACAGACGAGGACCGGGCGGCCCTTAAGAAGGCTCGCAATCACTGAGTGCATGACGTGATTGTACCGCAGGCCGGTTCGACCGGGCTGGGTATCGGGTTTCTGGTAAACTGATGCAACCCAATTGCCGGGAGAACAAACATCGATTGAGCGACGCCAGGAACAATATGCCGGATGCGGATAGGTTTGCCGCCGCGCTCGCACGGGCGAGGGAAATTGCCGGCAACGTCATTGCGCCACGGGCGACGGAGTCAGACCTAGCGGACGATCCCCCGGTTGAGAACATCCGCGCGCTCATCGACGCCGGATTGATAGGCTTGACGACTCCGATCAAATACGGCGGCATCGGGGCGAACGGACGAGTCCTTCGCGCTTACACTGAGATTATGTCCGCGGCTTGCGGCGTGACTAGCTTCGTTCAGGGCCAGCACCAGTCGGCGGCGCTGATCGTTGCGGGCGGGCAAAACCAGGCGCTCAAGGAAGCCGTATTACCTAAAATGGCGAGCGGTGACACGCTCTGCGGAGTCGCATTTTCGCATCTCCGCCGGCCCGGCGCCCCGATGATGAATGCGAATCCGAGCGGCGACGGATACCTCTTCAACGGGACCGCCCCGTGGGTGACCGGCTGGGGAATAATGACGGACGTGGTGCTTGGCGGCACTTTGCCGGACGGGAGGCTGGTGTGGGTGGTTGCGCCACTGGAAGAGAATGATGCGATGCGCCCCTCGCCGCCGATGCCGCTCTGCGCGATGAATGCTTCCGGCACAGTGTCGTTATCGTGCCGCGATTACTATGTCGGCAGCGAGCGATGGATCAAGACCATCACCCGAGAGGAGATGGCTAGGAATGACGTATCCGCGATCCTGGGCGTTCTCGCCCAGCCGTTCGGAGTGACCTGCGCGGCGATTTCTCTTTTAGAATCGCTGCGGAGTATGCGGAAGCCAGCCTCGATGGACAAGGTAATCGGCTCGCTAAGCACGGAGTTAGCTGAGATTCGAGCGGATTCCGAGCGCTGGCAGGATCGCTCGTCCGAGCCGGGCTTCAAAGAGAACGCCCTCCGAATTCGCGCTCGGGCTATCCGGCTCGGCGCGCGCGCGGCCCACGCAGCGGTCACTGCCTCGGCGGGAGGCGCAAACAACTTGAACCATCCGGCTCAAAGACTGTTTAGAGAAGCCATGTTCTACACGCTGACCGCGCAGACGCCGGATGTGATGAGCGCGACTCTGGGGCTATTGGCAGAAATCTGAATCGTACTCGTACTCGCCGTCGAAATCGGGTTTTCTCAACGGCCGATTACGAGGACGAGTACGAATACGAAAATAACGATCGACATAATGTCCGTTCAGAACCAAACCAAACGCCGGCGAAAGCCGATCTTATCCGCTTGCGGCTGTTTGGTTGGCGCGCCAATTGCGACGCTCCTGATCCTCCTAAGCGTGTATCTATTGCACAATCGTCCGGTAGACATCGTCATCCCAACGCCAGTAATGCCGGCGGATAACGCCTATGATGACTTCGTCCGCGCCGCGAACATGATCCGCGCCATCAAACATAAGGCACCGGCTTCCATGCCAAATCCCCCGAAGGAATCTGAGATGTTTGCGGTTTGCAAGGCGTGTGCGGAGGATGCGGGGCCGGGATTGGCGGCGCTTAAGCGGGCTTTCGGAAAGACGTATCTGAATCCTCCAAGTCGGAGCTTCGCAACCACGTTTCCCGCCTACGCGAGTTACCGCGAAATGGCCCGCACAATCACCGGAGTCGCGAAATTCCATGAGCTGAACAGACAGCCAGGTATAGCTGCCGATGACCTACTCGATGGTTATGAACTGGGAGTGATGATGGCACGCGGCGGGAGCGTTATCGCGGGCTCTGTGGGGCACGCGTGCGAGGCTATTTGTCTATCGCAACTTGAGCCGCTACTTGAACGCTTGACGGATCCGGACCTGCAGCGCGTAGCCAAGCGACTTGAACGTATTGCCGCAAAACGAGTCCCGTATAGTGACATTGTAATCGAGGAGTCCAATCAGGATACTGCATCCTGGATGGCCGAACTGAGAAAGCTCAGGGGTCCAAAAGAACAACTTGAATTTGCAGCCTCTGTGTTCGGTCCTTCGAACGGACAACCGGTCACGTGGAATGATCGCTGGACCGAGATATCTTTCCTTCTATCTGATAAATCTCACATGTTGAGGGAGAACGACGTGTATAGAAGGTCAGTTGCTGACGAAGGCAGAAAACCCTATTTGGGTAAATCCAGGGTACCAGTCCCGAAGAACATCCTGGCTGAAATGGGCGTCGACTACATCGTTCATGCACGTCCCTCGTATGTATCGGCCGAGGCTACGGACCGGATTCTTCAGACCGAAGCTGCATTGCTCCGATATCGAAATGCGCTCGGAAAATACCCTGGAACGATAGGCAGCCTCGTACCTGCTTGTCTGAATCGTGTTCTCGACGATCCATTCGGTGGACGCGAGGGAAAGCCACTTCTATATTTCTCGACTGATAGTGGCAAGGGGTATCTCCTCTATAGCCTCGGCCCCAATATGATCGACGATCACGGTGCGCCTGGACGATTCCCCAACGATGTGAACGGTGATATCGTTGCGGGAAAGTTGTGGCAGACGCGACAGGCGAACAAGTGAGGCTGGAACGCGTTTCAATTCCGGCGGAAGGAGTAGTTCTTTCCGCCCTCACCTACACCCCTCGAACGGACAAACGCGACCTCTGCGTCATCCTTTCCCATGGGTTCACGGCTTCCAAAGAGAGCGTCGATCTTATGGCGGGCTATCTCTGCTCGCGCGGATATTGCTGCCTAACCTTCGATTTCCGCGGGCACAAGCTTGGCGGGAGCAGCGGGGATCTGAATCACGCTTCGGATATCCTCTTGGACCTCGAGGCTGCGGCGCATTTTGCCTTGGAGCGATTTGAAAAGATCCGCTGTATCCTGGTTGGCCACTCGATGGGCGGGCTGGCGAGCGTTCTGACGGCTGAAAGTATGCCTAAGGTCGCAGCTGTCGTCGTTATTGCAACCGGCCCGCGGCCGTCCGCGGGATTCCGGCAGCCGGTCGGGATTGCGATGCTGTCGCAGCGTTCCGATTACGTTTCAGGCGCGGAACCGATGGCGCTGCTCGAGCAGCTCGACGAGCTGACGGCGGGATTCAATGGGCTGGGAGCAAGGCCCTCTCTTTTTGTTGCGGCGAAAGGAGACGCTGTTGTCAAACCGAGCCGCGTGCGGGAGCTGGCGGACATGGCAGGGCCACAGGCGGAATACGCGGAAATCGAAGGGAGCCATCTGGGTGCTCTGGACCGCGCGCGGGGTCTGGTTGCGAACTGGCTGGATAGGCAGTTTGGTTAACCACGAAGACGCGAAGGCGCGAAGGAACAGGCAGTTGCGTTATGGATCACGATTCATAAGGGAAAGCGGCAGGAGTGCGTAGGGGCGAAGCATTCGGACGATCAGTCTTAGCATCCAACACCAAGTTTGTGCTCGAATGCTTCGCCCCTACTCCGCAAGCATTCCGACCGAGACATTAAACGCCAATGACGACGGAACCAACCGACGGAGGTCGGTTTCGTAACTCCAGACCGGGATTTGAATCCCGGAAACAGCCGGCGCCGACGCACCCATTGAACTTTATAGCTCCCGCGCAGATAGCAGCACTCCCCGCCACGCCCGCGCCAGGTCGTTTATGTCTCCGGCGCAGTAGATCAGGTCCGCGCCGGCCCCCTTCGCAGCATCCAGCAACGGCCCGGGAGCGACCAGAATACCGGCGTGCTTGCCTTCAGCGCGAGCGCCGCGGATGCATTCTGTGACGATAGAGATGAGAGCCGGGTCGTCGAATCTTGCCGCCTTCCCCATGCTGGCGGAGAGATCGCCGGGGCCGATCAGAATGCCGGACAGACCTTCGACCGAGCAGATTGAATCCAGGTTATTCACGGCATCCAGGGTTTCAATCTGGGCGAAGAGGTGCGCACGGCGGTTTGCTGCTTCGAAAGCCTCCAATGCCGGCATTAGTCCATAACCAACTCCACGGCTGCGGGAGTTGAATCCGCGCTCGCCCAACGGCGGAAACTTGCCCCAACGAACGATCTCTCTTGCGGTTGCAGCGTCGTTAACCATCGGCACCACCACGATCCTCGCTCCGGCCTCCAGAGCGCGGATGACATGCTCGCGGTGATGGTTCGGCAGCCGGGCCGTAGGGATCGCTCCGCCGGATTCGATCGCCATGCAGAGACGTTCCAGCTCGGAATAGGTGGTTCCGCCGTGCTCCACGTCGATCCAGACGGTGTCGAAGCCGGCCATGCCCGCCAGCTCGGCGATCTGCATGGAGCCGCTCAACACCGCCGCGCCCAAGAGCGTCTTGGAACCGCCGGACTCATCTTGGAAGAGTTCGTCGGACATTGCGTTCCTTTCATTCGGTTGACGATAGACTATGTTCGACATAACCGGCTTGCCCGAATTCATTGTCTCTATTTCGGACGCTTCAACCGTCCGATCCGCGGCGCATCGTCTATAATGAGAAGCAGCCTAACCAGGCTGGGAGTGCGGGATGATCATATTTTCAAGCACAGAGCCACTCGAATCAAATTCCTCAACGAGCACGACAAAGCCTGCTCGGGTGCGCTATAGTAACAGTCCAGGCTTGGTGAGAGCGAAAAACGGATTCCTCACTCCGTTCGGAATGACGAGGCGGGCGGCGCCGTCATTCCGAGCATTTTACTGCGCGCGGCGCAGGGTTGCGAGAAAGAAACAGACGCCCGTTCACTTAAACGGTCTTGTTTCTTAGGAGACCTCATGTGCTGCGCACACAACCAAGCATGAAAATGACGTAGCAC
>JBGPOG010000358.1:0-5151 GCA_041487935.1 Chthonomonadia bacterium
AAAAGTTCGCGGGGTTTTCGGATCCTGGAAACGTCTTCGAGAAGTCGTGTCTGCTCTTTGATTACGCTTTGCCATTTTGAGGCAAATTCGGCGGACGGCATCTCCTTTTGTCCGAACGATGCCGCTAGGTGGCCCGGCAAACGCAAGGTTGTATGACCGGCTTCCATCGCATCCCACGTCGAATAACGCAGCCTCAAGATGGGATGAACCTCCATGCCGATGCCGTGCGCTTTGAGCAACTCGTTCATCATTCGAGTCCGGCGAACGTAGAGGGAGCCTTCCTCATTGAACACGAAGATAAACTCCCGCGCGAGCATCGAGATCAATGCCACCGCTTTACCCACAATCGTCACTCGGTCGCCGAACTCGGCCGTAAGGACTTGCGCCAGGTCGCAAATGCCTGTGATTGGAGTCTTTAGCGGTATCCTGATCGGCTTGCGCGTTTCCACGTGAATGGCGCGCAAGGTAACCCGCAACGTTCCCCGGCCATGCTGAGGAAGCACGAGGTCGAAAGGAATCGCGCCCAGGCCAAAACGGTCGAGCGCATAGATCTCGCTGCCGGCAACAGCCTGATTGTAGGTTTCACGCGCAACCGCGCGGGTTTTCTCATTCAGGAAGAGATCCACGAACTGGAAGCGCGGCAATGACGAGGTTTCCGGGGTCAACCGCAGGAGGTCGGAGGTGGAGGTGACTTCAACGTTGTTCGGAGGTTGGCCGAGCAGCAGCTCGAAAAGCCTCGGGAGGACGTGCTGGTAGAGATCGGAGAGGGTACGGTCCGGGTTTGCGGCCCGGTAGGCGGTGACCATGGCCAGGAGGCGATGCCCGATGGCGCGCGCCTCCTTCTGACAGCAAGTTTCGACGATGCTCTCCTCGGTGCCGTGGAAGCCCCATCGCAGCATCTCCTCGACCGAATCGCCCATGTCCCGAAGTGGCAGAGAATTGACAATCAAGTCTCGCGAGCCGGTGTACACCAGGCCGCGCCACCCCCAGGCTTCCGTGATGGAATTCAAGAATTCGAGCTTATCTCCATGCGCGCGCGCCAGTTTCTCCACCTGGACACCGCAGTTGAGCAGGTCATGGCGAGTCGGAAAGGTCTCGCTTCCGAAGAGCCGGGATACCTCGCCCGCCGCCGACCAGAGGTCTTTGGTCGAACCGTCGTTGTGCGCCATGAGCTCGAAGCGGGATTGGCCCGCTTGCCGGACTCTTGCCTTGGCGAAATAGTCCGTATCGTGGACGCCCATCACCATCTTGCCGCCCAAGTTGCGTTTGTCCAAGATCAGGCGCAGGACAGCCTTCATCGGCTCGTCCCACCAGACGGTCTGGCCGAGCGCAAGGAAGGGCGTGTCCGGAAAACGAGCGCGCAGATCCGCCAATACATCGGGCCTGGGATTTGGCCGCGCAGTCGTCGAGTCAGTCAATGAGATGGCTCCGCAATCGATTACTGTGATAACTCGCTCGCCAGCTCGACAAGCGTTCGAACCATCACGCCTGTCGGTCCCTTAGCTAGATGTGGCCTGGACTCGTGCGTGCTGCTCGTGCCGGCAATGTCCAGATGCACCCACGGCACTTCGCCGGTGAACTCCCGCAAGAACATTCCGGCCGTAATCGCTCCGGCAGGGCGTCCGCCGGAATTCTTGAGATCTGCAATTTCGCTCTTGATTTGCGTCTTGTACTCCGAGAAGAGCGGCAGCTCCCAAATCTTCTCGCCGGCACGTTCCGCCGCTCGACGAACCATCTCGAGCAGCGGCGGGTCGTTCGTCATTGCGCCCGAACAGGCGTGGCCCAGGGCGGTGACGCAAGCTCCGGTAAGCGTAGCTACGTCTACGACTCGCGGCGCGCCCAAGTTCCTAACCGCATAGGTCAGCGCGTCCGCCAGAACCATTCGGCCCTCGGCATCGGTGGAGATGATCTCCACGGTTTTGCCGTTCATGCACCGAACGACGTCCGCCGGACGGTACGCCTTGCCGCTCAGCATGTTCTCCGCGCACGGTGCGACGCCTACCACGTTTACCGGCAGGCCAAGCAGCACAATCGCTCTCATCGCCGCGATCACAGCCGCTGCGCCGGCCATGTCGCCTTTCATCGCTTCCATTCCCTCGCGAGCCTTGATCGAAATACCGCCCGTATCGAACGTGATCCCTTTGCCGACGAAAGCGACCGCCGGTCCGTTCGGAAGCGGCGTGTGCTTTAGGATCACGAGACGGGCGCGATTTTCCGAACCGGCCGACACCGCCAACAGGCTGCCCATGCCAAGCCGGAGCATTGCATCCTCGTCGAGAATGTCGCAACCCAGCCCAACCTCCCCGGCCATGGCGCGAGCCTGGTCCGCGAGTGCCATCGGAGCGAGGTCATTCGGCGGAGCGTTGACGAGCGTTCGGGCGAGGTTTGCGCTTTCGGCCAGTATCCTGCCACGCTCGGCGCCATTCGTTACGGCTCCCAGCCGGCCCTCGTCCGGTTCGACGACGATGAACCGCTCTGCAGACGAATTGCCGGATTTCTCGGTTTTGTGGCTGCCTGGTTCCCAGATGGCTGTAAATGCGCCGTCCACCGTTGCCTCAGCGGATTTAACCGGATCGGGGCCGGCGTCCTTTGAACCCTTGCCGCGCAGCCTGTGGGATCGGTGCAGCGCAGAAGCAATGTTCGTCAGATTTTTTTCGCGCAGAAAGCGCACCGCCGTGCCCGAGGCTTCTTGAAGCAGGATGTTGTCTGCCTCCGGTCGCTTACCCAATCCGACGACCAGTACCCGCTTGGCAGCGATCGCTCCGCGAGTGTGCAGAAGTATCAGTTCGCCGCGCTTGCCGCTGATCTCGGCATTTGCGTCGATCCCGGCAAGCTCCGAGATGGCGCCATTAAGCAGAATGTCGACTTCAGCCAGATCGCCGCCGAACGGCGCTCCGGACCAATGTCCCAGGACCAGGGCGTCGGCTTCGACCTCTTTGAGACCGGTTTGAATGACGTCCAATTGCACGCGTTATTCCAATCGCTCCGTACTGTGGTGATGAAGCTGCTGCGTACAGGCGCTTAGGCACATCGATCGAGCGTAACAATACCTCGCCTGCCCCGGTTTATCCTGCCCGTTACTATACGTAATGTGCGCAAACAGCATCGACGTCCGGTCCATACGAATCTCCGAAATGGTTAAGATGGACCAGGAGCGGATAGAGTTGATGGAGTGGCCGGCGGAAATCGTATCCGGCGTCTAAGGGATACTCAGAATTGTAAGCGTGAACGAACCCCTCCGGGAAGCCGCCGAAGAGCTCGGTAAAAGCTAATTCAACCTCGCGGCACCCATAGTAAACGGCTGGATCGATCACTACCGGTTCATCATCCACGGCCAGGTAGTTGCCGCTCCAGAGATCGCCGTGGAGTAGCGACGGGCGCTCGTCAATTCCGGTGAGTAGTTGATCGATATTCTCGATTACTCGCATGATTCCGATCTCACGCGAGCTGTTCAGCCGGCCCAGCTTCCTCGCGATTTCGACTTGCGGCAGGATTCGGCAGTCGCGGTAGAAATCCGGCCAGGTGCAGCGCCAGGCGTTTTGCTGCGGGAGACTGCCGATGAAGTTGTCGCGTTCCAGGCCGTAGCCCATGGAAGACGTATTACGATGGAGATTAGCCAGCCGACGGCCAAACCGGTTGGCAAAATCGGCCTGATGGGGCGTCCGCATGGGTTCGATGT
The DNA here is from genome assembly GCA_041487935.1 of Chthonomonadia bacterium. Lineage (GTDB taxonomy): Bacteria > Armatimonadota > Chthonomonadetes > Chthonomonadales > CAJBBX01 > JBGPOG01. The sequence goes on from JBGPOG010000358.1 coordinate 3,680, forward strand.
ATTCCAATGCTAAGAACGACGGGTTATCGCTCGCCGTTTCGCTCCGTTCCTGCAGGGCGAGCACTTGTGGTACGCGCAAGGCGCCGGCCCTTCGAAGCCTATCCAATCCGTCTGCTTCCGCAGCAAAGAATCCATGTGGAGCATCCGTTTTCCACTTCAGGAATACGCAACCGTCCGGCATCTCCAGCCTGGCTGCCTGGTTTATCATTCCGCCGGAGACCGGCTCAATTCGAAGGGGATATCCTCCGAACGCCTCGACAATCGCCTCGTGCAACGCGGCCGGAAGGTGCATCACAACTGGCGTTCCTGTCGGATGTGGGCCAGCAATCCCGAGGCGGCTTCGCTCACGAGGTCGTAAACAAGCTCGAATCGGCCGTCGTAATAGGGATCCGGCACTTCCGCGACGCCAGACTGTAACGCGAAGTCCATTAGGCGGACGACCTGTGCTTTCCCTTTGCCAAGGTAGCGTACGTCGCGAAGGTTAGCATTGTCCATGACGACGATGTAATCGAACCGATCGTAGTCAGTCCGATCGATGAGGCGCGCGCGGCCGTCGTAAGGAATGGAGTTCTTTTGCAAGATGCGTCGTGTTCCTTGATGGGGGCGCTCGCCGAGGTGCCAGTCTCCGGTGCCGGCGGAGTCCGCTTCGATCTGATCTTCCAAACCCGCTTCCCGAACCCGGTGCGCAAAGACTGCTTCGGCCATCGGAGAGCGGCAGATATTGCCCAAACAAACGAACAGAACTCGGACCATTAAGGGGCCTTTCACATGACCTACGGCTATAGGATACCCCCTTGCTACGCCCGTGCCGGATGGCCATCCGAATACGCCGCCCGGAACTCCACTGCCACAAATAGCCGTAACCAAGGCAATCTCGATTCTTTTTTGACGTTCGCCTCCGAAAGTGATAGAATAAAACCATGAGGAATTATCACCACACACTCGCGCTCGCCGGCCTGATGGCGGCCGTTGCAGCGACAGCCTTCTGCCAGGGAGTCATTCAGCCGCAACTGGCTCCGAGTGCCGGAGCGACCGCCGGACGGGTCGCGGACGCGGCGTCTCTGCCTTTGACTCTGCCATACACTATGGTAGACGGCATGATGCTTGTAAAGGTCTCCATCTCCGACAGTCCTCCCCACGATGCGATCATTGCCACGGCCGTTCCAATAACGGTTGTATCGCCCTCTATCGTCTCGAAGGACCATCTGAGGACCGAAGGGGTGCTCGATATCCCCACTCTTTACGGGAGCGTGCGCGGCGGCGCGATCAAGCCATTGCTCCTGCACCTGGACAAACTGGCTATTACCGACGTTTCATTCGGAGTTTACGATCTCCGCGCGCATATTTCCAAGCATGCGAATCCCGAAGCTCCGGGAATCTGGTTGGGTGGGAACGTGCTCGGAGCAGCGGCTTTCACAATAGACCCGGACAAGAACGAGCTGACTTTCCGGTCGACGCTCGCGGCGCCGTCG
>JBGPOG010000359.1:0-5137 GCA_041487935.1 Chthonomonadia bacterium
CAAGACTTTCTCTTGCTGAGCCATTCGTATGCTCCAATTCAATTGGACGATGGACGATAGACGATCGACGATCGACGATGGCTTACTCTTCATCGTCGATCGTCTATCGTCTCCAGTTCAAGCACCCACCTTCGCGCGATCTAATGAATGATGGCATGGACTGTCAAGGTCCAGTGAAATCCGCCGCACGAGGTCCAAGACGACATCTTTGATCCGCTGTGAATTCTTCTTGAAAACGGCGTATACCTCGTCGGCCGTGACCGGCTGGATTTCGCCTCCGGCGAATAGGGCGCAGTCATAATCCGTAATCAGTGAGATGTTGACGACCGCTATCCCCTGCTCCAGCGCCAGGTACGCCTCCGGATACTGGGTCATGCTGATCACTTCCCAATCTTGAGAAGCGAACCAACGGCTCTCGGATTTCGTCGAAAAGCGGGGACCGTTGATCGTAACGATCGTGCCGGTCTCGTGCACGGTTATGCCATGCTCGCGGATGGTCTCGATTGCCAATTTACGAAGATGCGGGCAATAAGGATCTGCCGGGCTGACATGATAGACCTCCGGGCCATCGTAAAATGTATCGGCTCTCCCGCGCGTCCGGTCGACGTATTGGTCGCACACAACAAAGTGCTCAGGCTTTACGTGCGGCTGAAGGCTGCCCGCCGCACAAGGACTGATCAGATATCGAACTCCTACGGACTTGAGCGCCCAGATATTGGCCCGGTAGTTGATCTTATGCGGCGGAATTGTGTGGTGCCGTCCGTGCCGCGGAAGAAACGCCACGCTCCGATCTTCCAGGTCGGCGATGAACAGACTGTCGCTTGGCTGCCCAAAAGGCGTCTCAACTTTCAACTCACGCACATTATCCAATAGACTATAAAAGCCGCTTCCGCCGACCACTCCAACTGCGGCCAATTCACTGCTCAAACACTTTCTCCTTCAATAATTCCACTTAAGATTGTGGCGTTCGAAGACGTCCTCTTCTTTGTATCCGATTGAGCTTCTCCGAGGCTCTCCAGAGCGACCCTTGCTGCGGCTTGCTCCGCTTCTTTTTTACTCTTGCCTGCGCCTTCGCCGATCACTTTCTTCCCCAGCACCGCCTGTGCGATGAACGTCTTGTCGTGATCCGCTCCGGTTTCGGAGGCGATTCGATAGGTCGGCGTTTTGCGAGAGCGCGCCTGGGTGCGCTCTTGCAGGCTGGACTTGAAATCCTGGTGATAACCGCCGGCGATGACTTCCCGCAAAGCCGGCTGCAGCGACTTTCGCACGACGCGGCGAGTTGCCCGAATTCCAAGATCCAAGAAAATGGCTGCAATGACCGCTTCGAATGCATCCGCAAGGATCGAGCGCCGCATCCTCCCTCCGGATGCAGCCTCACCGGAGCTTACTTCCACGGCCAGCTCAAGCCCGATTCCCTGTGCGGCGCGCGCCAGAGTAGGCTCGCTCACCAAATAGGCTTTGGCTTTAGCCAGATCTCCTTCGCTCGAATCCGGAAACTGTGAGTACAGAAACTCACATACCACCATGCCCAGGATTGCGTCGCCTAGAAACTCCATGCGCTCGTTGCTGTCGAGCGGCCGGTCCAATATGACCGATCGATGCCGGAGCGCGCGCATCAAGAGGCTCTCATCTTTAAATCGGACCGCAAGCCGTTCCTGCAGCAGGACCATCGCTTCGCGGTCACTCACGGCCGGGTCCGGAGTTGCTGTCATCGTTCAGCGCACCGGGCGCCGCGAAAAGGTATCCCTCCCATCGAACGCACTTTCATATTGCTAATTCTCGGTGTCCAACCGGATCTGCTTTATGCGAGACCGGCCGCGGATCCTCGAAATCATGCCAAACTACGAACCGTCGACCTAGATTTGTAGATTAGCTTGAACCCGTCCGATTTCCTGCCATGGCGCTCTAGCCATCCAGACCGGAAGTGAAAGATCTAATTCGCGCCAACGTGTCCTCGGTTAGCGCCCATCCATGACCGGGAAAAAGGACACATGGGCCGAGGGCGGCGATCTTGCGGGCGGACTCCCGGGATGCGCGCATATTCAGGCTAAAGATGGGCGGAGCGAGGCTCAGACCGGGTCGCTGAACGAATGGGATTACTGACAAAAGGGCATCGCCTGAAAACAACCACCCTTCACGTTCATGGAAGTACGAGATATGCCCGCAGGTGTGCCCGGGTGTTTCCACGACGAGAAGGTCTCCAATCGGTGTTTCCACCTTGTCGCCGTCTGTAAGTATTCGCTCGACAGGGTGCCGTGAAACCGGATAGAAGACATCGGCTAGGCGGAATATGATCGATGACACCCCCATGGTACGAAAACCACTGCGGGCATATGAACGATTGCCGGCCACATAGGGCTCTTCTTCACGGTGCGTAACGATCCCGGCGCCCCGAATATCCGCAAGGAACGCCGCATTTCCAGCGTGATCGCAGTGGCCGTGCGTGAGGAGAACGGACTGCAGCCTCGCGCCCTCGGGTAACGCCTCGCCGAGCATCGCGAGAAGCGCCGGGCGGTCGCGGCAGGTGCCGGAAACGATGATCGCCGCTTCGTCTCCCCGTAAAAGAAGCCAGGCATTGGTCCAGGGAAAATCGAGATGGAAGATGCCAGGCAGAATTGGGCGGAGAGGCATGAGATGTCAGGACGAAGGAGTAATGGAGTAATGGAGTATTGGAGTACCGGAGTAGTGGTGTCTTGAAGTCCCGTTATATCTGCATAACGAATTATTGGAGTGATGAACGAACCGAGTGAAACGATTGGTTATGGAAACTGATGCCATACAATACTCCATTACTCCCGTACTCCAATCCTCCGACACTCCAATACTCCCTTCCTTAATCAACTGCCCTCACAATAATAGTTGCATTATGGCCGCCGAATCCGAATGAGTTAGACATGGCGGTTCGGACCTTCGTTCGGCGAGCACGATTAGGCGTGTAGTCCAGGTCGCACTCGGGGTCCGGCGTACAGTAGTTGATCGTTGGAGGCACGACTTGATCTTCAATGGCCTTTACGCACACAATCGCTTCAACCGCACCGGCAGCTCCGAGCAGATGGCCGGTCATCGACTTGGTCGAGCTGATGGCAACCTTGTAAGCGTGATCGCCGTAAACCTTTTTGATCGCCGCGGTCTCCAGCTTGTCATTCGGGATGGTCGATGTCCCGTGTGCGTTGATATAGTCCACGTCGGCTGGAGTTATTCCGGCGTTCTTCAGCGCCATCCTCATCGACCTTGCGGCGCCTTCTCCTTCTGGAGCCGGCATGGTGATGTGGTGGGCATCGCCGGATAGGCCGTAGCCGATCACTTCCGCGTACATTTTGGCGCCCCTGGCTCGCGCGCTCTCTAACGACTCCAGAATCAAGATGCCGGCGCCTTCAGCCATAACGAAGCCGTCGCGAGTCGCATCGAACGGCCGGCTTGCGTGGGCAGGATCGTCGTTTCGGGTTGAGAGCGCGCGGGCAGCGCAGAATCCTCCCAGACCCAGCTCAGAGATCGCGGCTTCGGCGCCGCCGGCGATCATCGCCACGGCATCCCCACGCTTGATCATGTGATAGGCGTCACCCAGAGCGTGGGTCCCAGTGGCACATGCGGTAACGACCGTGCTGTTGGGTCCTCTTGCGCCGAAAATAATCGAAACTTGCCCTGAAGCCATATCGGAGATCAGCATTGGGATCAGGAACGGGCTCAATCGATCCGGTCCCTTTTCCAGAAGAACGTAAAACTGCTGTTCGATGGTTAAGATACCGCCGATGCCGGTGCCGACCAGAACTCCAACGTTGTCCGCGTTCTCTTCGGTAATCTTTAAGCCGGAATCGGCGAGGGCCATCCGTGAGGCGGCGACCGCAAACTGCGTGAAGCGGTCCATCCGCCTCGCCTCTTTGCGCTCCATGTAATCTTCGGGATCGAAGCCGGTCACCGCGGAGGCGAACCGTGTCGTATATCGGCTCGCATCGAAACTCGTGATCGATGCGACGCCCGATTTCCCTGCTTGAATATTCTCCCAAAAGGGTTCCACGCCAAGCCCGAGCGATGCGATCACACCCAATCCGGTGATCACAACCCTCTGGCCACCGGAGTCCCCCGGGATCGTCCCCATATTTCAGTCCTCACCAGCCTTCAGCGGTGGTGTTATTTGCCTGAGCGACGTTGGATGGCGCTTTCAGGCATTGGTCTTGTCTTCGATGTACTTCACTGCATCCTGAACGCGGGCGATTTTCTCAGCTTCCTCGTCAGGAATCTCGATATCGAACTCTTCTTCGAGGCCCATGACGAGCTCGACGACGTCCAACGAATCGGCGCCCAAATCATCGACGAACGATGCTTCAGGCGTTACTTCTTCTTCACTCACATCCAATTGCTCTACAATGACTTTGCGCACGCGCTCGAAAGTTGACATCTTATCCTCCGGATATTAGGGTCTGGGTTTACATAAACAGTCCGCCGTCGATCGAAATTGTATGGCCGGTGACATACGCCGATTCGTCAGTTGCAAGAAACAGCACGACTTTCGCCACGTCTTCCGGGGTGCCGAGCCTTGCAAGCGGAACCTGCTTCATCATCGCGTCGCGCAGCTCTTGAGACAGCGCGTCGGTCATTACCGTCTGGATAAACCCGGGAGCGACCGCGTTGACTGTGATTCCGCGCGAGCCCAGCTCTTTCGCGGTGGTTTTTGTCAGCGCAATGATACCCGCTTTTGAGGCGGAGTAGTTTGCCTGGCCCGCATTTCCCACGATTCCCATGACGCTTGCCACATTGACAATTTTCCCGGTCTTCTGTTTCAGCATAATTCGGGAGACCGCCTTCGTGCAAAGGAACGTGCCCTTGAGGTTGCAATCGACGACGGCGTCCCAGTCCTCTTCGCTCATTCGCATAATAAGGTTGTCGCGTGTGATGCCCGCGTTGTTGACCAGGATATCGATCCTGCCGAACGCCTCGAGGACGGCCTTGACGACCGTGTCCGCGACCTCCGCCTGCGACGCGTCGCCCTGGACGGCGAGCGCCTTGCGACCGAGGGCTTCGACGGTGGCGAGGGTCTCCGCGGCGGCCGCGGCGTTGCCCTTGTAGGTGAACGCGACATCGGCGCCCTGCGTGGCCAGGCGGGTGACGATCGCCCGGCCGATCCCGCGCGAGCCGCCGG
>JBGPOG010000360.1:0-5132 GCA_041487935.1 Chthonomonadia bacterium
GGGCAGGTCGGTCGTTAGGGTGACGACCTCTAGTTCAGGGATTGCTGTCTGCAACGGGTGTATGATTGCCATATAGATTACCTCCTGGCCCGGTCCTTCTGCGGAACGACGGTTACCAGCCGGGGAATTGTGTCATCATTCACGATATTCCACACGACGAGCACGATCGGATTTCGTCCATCTGGTGAATCCAGGGCGCCGAGTATCTTATACTTTGTACCATATTGGAATTGTTCCACGCTGGCAATTTCATGGGTGGCGCAATGGGCTAAGAGAGCAACTCGCAGTTCTTCCGGATCATCCGGTGAGAACCCGAAGCGCATCAGTAATCTAGCCTTTGGGCCTCCTTCTACATGTTCGGTGTTGAGCAGATAGCTCGTTAACTTTTCGGTCGGGACGTGCGCAACTTCGAAATTCGGCAGCTTCATTGACGGTGCGCCACTCCATTCCTACGGTTATTTTTTTTGCCCCAAAGTGCGCAAATGGCGCTGATATCTGCAAGAATTCTCCGCATGTTTAGTCAATCCCTTCACAGTCGATAGCTAGTCGCTCCCTAAGCACAGGAGGCGGAAGTGGGCGGCGGCGGGGATGCGGTGTGTGGGTTACTTCAGATTTCCAGTTTCCGATTACCAATTTCCAATTTCCAATTTGGTGTGCGGAGTGGACATTAGCCGTGAAGATGCGAAGGGACGAAGGGCGGGCGGGAGTATTGAGGGCATTGACAATTGACAATTGATGATTGACAATTGCTCATTGGGGAGACGGCTTACTACGCGGCTGGGTCTTTGGCGGGTTTGGTGGCGGGCTGCGTGGTTGCCGGTTCGTCCGGAAGGGTGACTGTGGTTACGCGGAGGTCGTCGCGTTCTCCTCTCGCCCATTCGTTAAGTTCTTGTAGACCCTTAATTAGGCGTTCTTCCAGCGGGGGTCGGATTTTACGCGGTGTTTCCATGTCGATATTCTACCACGGTTTTCCGTATTGATGACGAAGCAGTGTGGCGAGGGTCGAAAGTGTTTGTTTCCCTGCGGCAGACAGGTCGCCGGATTCATCCTTATCGTAGACGTCGACGAAACCTATGACGTTGTTTGAAGGAATGTATAGGTAAATAACCCGCAAGCCGCCTCGCTTCCCCTTTCCGCGCCGCGGGTCCGGCCAGCGGACCTTGCGTAGTCCGCCCGTTCCCGGTATTACGCTGCCGGTCTCCGGGTTGCGGATGAGTGCGGCCTGGAGTTTGAGGTAGTGCTCGTCGGTTCCGAAATACTCCGCGATTAGGTCTGTAAAATCGCTGGCTTCGACGAAGGTCAGCGTCATGCCTAGACGTTCGGTGTGGGTTTTGGGTTGTCCTCCTGTGAATTATTGGAAGCCTCAAACGGCATTGCAGATTTTGATATCCGGGAGGGGCGGGTGGTTGGCGGGGACAGGGGGGAGGAAGGCAGTCGGCAGTAGACGGAAGTGGGCGGCGGCGTGACGCCTCGCCCGATGAGCCCGGCCGGGAAGGCGCCATCGCGGTAGCCAAGATCCGCCGCCCACTCTTCCGATTCGTACTCAAGCGCCTCCGGCTCACTCTCAACCACCTTCAGCACAGGCGCAATCTCCTCCAGCAAGAGCGCGGCGACGCGCTCGCGCACGAACGAGAGGTCCCGAACCGAGTTGAGCCGGCGAAGCCGGTGATTCGCAGTAACCAGCGCTTCCATCGTCACGCACTGAAACAGCTCCGTGTTATCGCCTTGTTTGCCGAACACGTAAAATTCCTGAACAGCCGAAACCGGGATACCGTAGGATTCGGTTCCGAAGCGACAATTCCATGCTCCGCCGCTAGTTCCTCATCACGCTTCTAATGGATCGCCGGGATTGGAACGCATTCAAAAGAACGCCGGCCGCCGCGGCGCTGAATGGTTGCGATAGCCTTTGGTCTCTCCACCAAGTGCTTTCCGGGCAAGTAATCCTTCCCGCCACGCCCGGACAAGGCCCTTAACGTCCAGGTATTTGGGATGAAGGGACCAGAGTCGCATTGCGCTCCTCATTACGGGCAAGAACACGCGACGCAATATAGATACAGGCGAGGGAGCCTGCCGCAGTTTAAGAACAGATGCGGGCGAGGACTCCCGCGCTCCGCCGGTAGACTCTTCGGCACAAAACTGCGCAGCGACCGGAACGGACTTGGAGCGCGCCCGTCTCCGTGCGCGCACTCCTTCCTGGAGTATCCGGCTATGCAGTCTTTTTCAACCCCTGGTCCAAATCCGCGATCAGGTCGTTCACATCTTCGATTCCAACCGATAAGCGGACGTAATCCGAGGTGACGCCCGTAGCGACTTGCTCTTGCTCGGTAAGCTGCTGGTGAGTCGTAGAAGCGGGATGGATTACGAGCGATTTGGCGTCCCCTATGTTGGCAAGGAGCGAAAAGATCTCCAGGCTGTCGATCAGCTTCTTACCGGCTTCCATTCCGCCTTTGATACCGAATCCGAGGATGGCGCCGTAGTTGACGCCCTTGTGGTATTTCTTTGCAATGGCAAGGTTTGGATGATCCGGCAAACCCGGATAATTGACCCACGTCACTTGGGGATGGCTCTGAAGGAACTGAGCGACTCTGAGAGCATTCTGGCTGTGGCGTTCCATGCGGAGGTGGAGTGTCTCCAGTCCCTGCAAGAAGAGAAACGCATTGAAGGGTGAGATGCATGCCCCGATATCCCGCATCATCTGCAGGCGGCATTTGAGCGCATAGGCTGCGGGCTTCAGCTCGGGAGGAAGCTCCATGAGGACTAGTCCGTGGTAGCTGGGGTCCGGCTCCGTAAACTGAGGGAAATTGCCGTTCGCCCAGTCGAATTTGCCGCTGTCGACGATTATTCCCCCGATGCTGGTGCCGTGGCCGCCGATGAATTTGGTGGTCGAGTGTACGACGATGTCAGCTCCCCATTTGATCGGGTTCACCAGAGCGGGAGAAGGCATGGTGTTATCGATCATCAGCGGCAGGCCTCGTTCGTGGGCAATATTGGCAACGGCCTCGATGTCTAATGTATCCAGCTTTGGATTGCCGACAGTTTCGGCGTAAACGAGCTTGGTCTTTGGGGTGATCGCTTTGCGAAAGTTCGCGGGATTGCTGGGATCAACGAAATGGACATTGATTCCCATCTTGGGAAACGTATAGTGAAACTGGTTGTACGTGCCGCCATAGAGAGACGCCGAGCTGACGAACTCATCGCCCGCGTGGACGACGTTCAAAATACCTAGCGCCTGCGCCGCCTGCCCGGATGAGGTTGCGAGCGCGGCAACCCCGCCTTCGAGTGCTGCGACACGTTTTTCGAAGACATCCTGAGTCGGGTTCATCAGGCGTGTGTAGACAAAACCCAGTTCCTGCAAACTGAAAAGATTCGCGGCGTGCTGTGTGTCATTGAAAACATACGAAGTTGTTTGGTAGATTGGGACGGCGCGGGAGGTGGTCGTCGGATCGGGAACCTGGCCGCCGTGTACGGCTAGTGTATCAAAATGGAGCTTGGATTCGTCCATGTGTCTTTGTTCTCCTCTGTGAATTTGGGGTGAGATTTGTTGCTCCGGCGCCATATTCCTGCAAGCTGCCGGCGCGGCAATCAGCTCATTTCGCGATGTCTTCGACCAGTCCCGCGCATTGTGGCGATACGGCGGTGAGCTGTGTGCGCATTATTTTGCTCCATTCGAACGCGCCCCGTGTTGCTAGAATTAGGAATAGGAAGTACAGAGCGGACGTGATGTACAGGTGCTGAGATGGAAACAGATAGAGATAGATTACATCAGCGAGGATCCACAGAATCCAGTTCTCGAACCACTTTCGCGCTTGAAGATATTGCGCGACGATGCTTATGGCTGTCGTGGTTCCGTCAAGAATGGGTGAGGCATCGTGGATGGCGCTCATCCAGAGGCTCATCAAGATGGAAAAACCGACGGTTGCTAATGCCCAGCCCGCCCGCCCTTGCAACGAAATCGTCGCGATCGGCAAATCGTTGTTATGCGTCGGACCGAGCTTCTGCCAGGCCCACCAGCCGTATACAGACAGCGGTAAGAAACAAAAGATCTGAAGGCCGGCATTGGCGAAGAGCCTTTGTGATTGGAATACCCGCCAAAAGAGAATAACGGAGACGATTCCCCACGGCCACGTCCAGATGTTTCCCCGCACCACGAGCCACACGCTCGCAAGGCCTGTCAAATCCGCTACGATCTCCAACCACGAAGTGCTGTTCCACTGATCGAGTATTGCCGGCCAAATCGAGTGCATCCGTCCTCCTGCTTTCTACCACCTCTTGATACCGTGTGCTGGGCGCATCCAAATTATCCGCCCAATCATTATAACTCGCGAGCGGAATTCGGCGGTAAATGGAGGAAACTGCGCCGGAGGAAGCCAAGCCAATAATGAGTTAGTGTGCCATCATCGAAATATGATGGATTTGTTTTGAATATCGCGCCCGTGCGTAAATGTAATTGACGAACCGTAACAACCGCCGATGGAAGGCAAGCATGGCGAGCATGACGATGGCGCAGGCGCCCTTTGAGGTGACCGACGAGCGATTGGCGGAGGCGGCGCGCGACGGCGACCGCCAGGCTTTTGCGTCGCTCGTTGCGCGCTATCGGGACACGGCATTTGCGTACGCCTATGTGCGGACTGGAAACCGCGACGAGGCCGAGGACCTCACTCAAGAAGCGTTCGTGAGGGCGTTCCAATCACTGAGCCGTTTTCGCGCGAATGGATCCTGGGGAGCGTGGCTGACGAGCATCGTTCGCAACCTGTGCCACGATGCGTATCGCCGGAAGCAGACGCGCTGCACAGTCGATTTCACTCCCAATTTGAAAGATACGAATCCGTCGCCGGAAGCCATCGCGCTCTCTGAAGAAGCGATGAAGACACTCGGATCGTCCGTACACGCGCTTCCGGAGAAATATCGAACGCCGCTCTTGCTCCATTATTCCGGGCGACAGACTTACAAAGAGATCGCTCTTGCGCTCGGGCTGCCGGAGTCGACGGTCGTAGGGCGGATGGCTGGAGCGCTGAGGCTGCTGCGGCGGAAGATGGTGGAGGAGAAGTTATGAACCCTATTTGCCGGCTTTGCCGCCGAAATCTTTCCGTGCAAGCCATTCAACCTGGGAACGTCGAACGCTCCCTTTGGAC
>JBGPOG010000361.1:0-5126 GCA_041487935.1 Chthonomonadia bacterium
CGCATATACCGCGGTCGTCTCGAGGTGTGGAACCCTGCCTCCCCACCCGACGGCGTGACCACCGACGGCCTCTTCGGCACGCATCCGTCCCGACTGCGCAACCGCAGGCTCGCTGACGCGTTCTATCGGGCAGGGCTCATGCAGCAATGGGGCACGGGGACACTGCGGATCGTGCACGCCTGTGAGGCGAGTGGCATGCCTATCCCCGAACTTGAGTACAAGATGGGGAGCATGGTGGTAACACTGCGCCGCGCCTCGTCGAAATGAACGACAGTGGTCGTACCGCTGTGGGGAATGGCTGCCGGTCTAGGGCTCGAACCTAGAACCTGCTGATCCAGAGTCAGCCGCTCTGCCAAATTGAGCTAACCGGCAACGCGCCGTTATGTTACCGCAGAGCGGGGCGGATGTCAATGCCCGCGGACGGCGCGCGACTTTAGTTGGTGAAGCGGAACGTACCCATAACCTGATCGGGAATCGTTCGGATGCGGGTCTCTTGGGTAAGAGGCGCCAATCGCATGAAGAAGGGAAGAACCGATATGACGGCGAATGCATGAACTGGCGATTGGGCCTTCGACAAGAGGAGACGAACTCAATGGACGAACAGGACGAATTGCGGAGCTTGCAGGAGCTTTACGAATCGGGAGGGATGAGCGAGGCGGAGTTCCAGCAAAAGAAGGCAGCATTGATGTATACGCCTCCCGCCGGCATCGCCGGGCCCGCTTACACCGGCATGGACCAGCAGACGAGGCAGTGGGCCATGATCCTCCATCTATCGCAGTTTGCGGGCTACGTCGTTCCACTAGCAGGTCTAGTAGCGCCGATCGTAATCTGGCAGGTGAAGAAGAACGAGTTGCCCGGGATAGACGCGCACGGCAAGGTCGTTTCGAACTGGATTCTCAGCGCGATTATTTATGCGATCGTCAGCTTCGTGCTGATGGTTATATTGATCGGAATTCCGATGTTGCTTGCGCTGGGGCTTATGGCGATCGTCTTTCCAATTATTGGCGGGATCAAGGCGAACAACGGAGAGCTCTGGAAATATCCGCTGTCGATTCCGTTCTTCAAGTAGTTCGTGCAAAGCGGCGCTGGATCGCGCGCGCGGAATCATTCGTCAAGGAATAGATCCCGCCGTATTTGCTGGCCTGGATGGCAGGCGTATCGGGTGAAATCCTCAACGCCCTCATTTTGCAGGATTGCCTCGTCGATCAGGAAGCTACCACTGAATTCCACAGCTTTTGTGAGAATTGCGTGTGCGGCGTCCGCCACGATCTCGGGAGTCCGGCAGTGCTGTATCAGCACTTCGCCTCCCAGGTGACGGATAGCAGCCGTTGCAATGATAGACTGTGGCCAGAGCGAGTTCACGGCGACCTTGCCTTTGAGCTCTTCGGCAAGACCCAGGGTCAGTAAGCTCATGTTGTACTTGGCAATCGTGTAGGCCGTATGCGGACCAAACCACCTCGGATCGAGGTTGAGCGGCGGCGAGATATTGAGGATGTGCGGCGTTGCGGCGTTCAGCAGGTGCGGTAGACAGGCGCGGCTGGTGAGCCAGGCGCCGCGATAGTTGATCTGGTTCATCAGGTCGAACGTTTTGACGGAAGTATCCAGCGTAGCGGTAAGGCTGATTGCGGAAGCGTTGTTGACGCAGATATCGATGCCGCCGAATTCGGACACCGTCTTTTCAACGGCGGCATCGATCTGTTCCGCGAACCGTATATCGCACTTGATCGGCAGAGCCTCGCCGCCGGCCGCGTGTATCTCCTCGGCAGCCGTATAGATGGTCCCCGGCAGCTTCGGGTGCCGTTCGGTCGTCTTCGCCGCGATGGCGATGCGCGCCCCATCGCGGGCAGCGCGTATTGCGATTGACAATCCGATCCCCCGGCTCGCTCCGGTAATAAAAAGCACTTTCCCGGCCAGTGAGGCCACGAGTAGTTCTCCCACTAAATGCTGTGTGCACTGACTATTAGGACGTCTCGTCTAGTCGCCCATCCAGTGCACTTTGCCGTCGCCGAGAAGGGTATGAATGTAATTGAGCTGGCCGTCGTGGTACCAGACGTGGCTGACGGCGATCTGGGCAATCATGAAAAGCGGCGCATCCATCCGCCATGGCGGCGTGACCACGGTATTTAGGGCCTCGTCGCTCGCATCGGAGAGAGCTGCGGCAAACACCCCGCAAGCCGTTCCGAGCCTGGCGCAAGCGCTTTCCCGGCTCGAGCACTCTCCCTTAATCTGCTGCGTAATGTACGCCTCCTCCGCCACCACCACGTTGCCCTTCAGAGCTTCGGCGGTCCAAACCAGCAGCGATAATGCATCGGCGGTGAGGTCGCATGCCGACCGCGTGCAACCGCCATACGTTGCGTGCCACTTGTCCTCAGGTATGGCGCGAATGTCCTTCTGGTACATGTCCGCCAGCCCCATGAGCCATCCCTTGAGATAGCCTCTCGCGTCTATTCCCTGCGATGTCGTGCTCATTGTTGCTCTCCTTTGATAATACAGATATTCAATTCGGCGGACTGTGGATACCGCCTAGACTCCGAAATGAGCCGCATATGCCTCAATCAAACGGCTGCCCGAGTGTAAGCCGGTTGCCTTCAGGATCCAGTACCTGGAACTCGCGCAGGCCCCACGGGCGGCTGACCGGATCGCCTTGAACGTCTGCGCCGCTTGCGACGAGCCCGGCGTGAAAGGCATCCGCATCGCGGACGTACCCGTAGCACGAGCCAATTCCGGTATGCCGTTCGGTCCGGCCGATCAACAGCACCCGAACGGCATCACGATCCATCACGCCAAAGTCGTGCTGCTGGTAGTTGACCGAAAAGCCCGGCACGTAGCGGTAGTGGGCTACGCCGGCAGGTACGTCCGTGAGCGGAAGCTCGGGCATGATCTGGTCCAGCATTCGATCGATGCTGAGGTCGATGCTTCCCATGGTATCCTTCGATAGAGATTCCTAGCGACCGAGGATATTGATTGGACGCATCTTACATCTCCTCAACGAAGTCTGAGAAGCGACTGATGACTTCTCCCTGGGTCTCTTCACGCCACTGAAGCCGGATTTGCACTTGCCGTTTTTCTCGTTCGACGGTAAGTGTCAGTCCATCTTCATACGGCAGGAAATTCTTATCTACGAACCGCCAGTATTCGCCTACAGGATGAGCGATTCCATCGTAATCATCGAACGCAGCAACCACGCGATAAGTTCTCCCAGCCACGAGATTCGACGCGGTAAAAACCGGCTTAGGTGTGTTTGAAGACATTAATCTCTCGCTTTACGATTCAAACTCGATCAACGCCGGCCCTTTACGTCAAGGTAATCGAAGCCAACGCGGACAAACCACACGGGGGCGTCAATTCCATCCACATTCATCTTATCGGTAGCATCCGGTGAATCTTCGCCGATCCACACTCGGCCGCTTGCCGGGTCGATGGCCGCGACCTGTCCTCGCATTAGTGTCACGTCGTGCTCGCGCTGATACCGCGCCCAAACCAGTTTCCCGCGTTCGGTGAAATCAGGAGGAAGAACTGTAGTGGATCGTTCACCCATCATTTGCTCCTAGTAGCGTCAACTCGACGTCCTCAATCGGCACACGAATCGCGGCCATCGATCGCCTTTGCTCTTCTGCAAGCTGCTGAATCGTACGGGGATCCTCAAAGTCCGCTTCTATTACGATGCCGGATCGACCCCTATTTAGCTGCTTCGTTTCACGTATCGCAAGCTTTTCTGCGCTAAGCGCCATAGCGAATTCCTCCGCCCCTGATTACAGCCATTATAGCCTGATTTCACTACCTGCGCGTGTCACCCGACCTTCATCCCGGAATCTCCGAGCGGATCCTAATCTTCTGCCCACGCTTGCCAGTCAACTCCTGCCGGGGCGAGCAGCTGCCTGGCAGTCTGATAGCTTGATTCGGTCCTAGCACTGATCCACAGCCAAGCGTCTTCCAGCGGACCGTTGGTCTCAATAATTATCTCATGCGTGCCGTAGAAACGGGTTGGGTAGCTAGGCCAATGCCAATCGTCGAGTGGAAGGCGGGGATAGTGCGCTTCCACGAGCGATACCGATTGTTCCGTGCTTGCTCCGTTGGCCCACCAGCGAGCCACATCGCCCCACTTAACCGAGAATACTAACATCGCCAAGGCGAAAGCAGTAACGCTGTCGCTCTCGATCGACCGACTGGTATCAAAGTCATCACCGAGAACCATCACAGGTGGGTCTTCCAGATACGACTGGCTGATATCGAGACCCCATTCCACGTTACCTTGGTTCTCCACAAAGAAGACCAAGGTGTTGCGTCTGATTCGCAGCTGGTTGGGCGCTAGGAATTCATCCTGCCGTGACCAGATGTCGGCCCGTTTTCCAGCCAGTGAGTACCACTCTCTCAATGCGGCTGGAAGCCGAATCCCTAGGCGGTGCTCCGCCAGGTCGAGGTCAGCAGCTTTGTATCCGTCGAGCTCGCCGAGTGGCCCGTACCAATAAGCAACAAAGGTATTCAGGAGGGCCCAACGTTGGCTGCGAGTACCTGGAAGGTTATGGAACATTTGCGGTCACTTGCTCCCTAGCACAGAGGGTTCAACGCCTTTGGCCCTGCGAAGTCACCTCTGGACGCACATGGTAGGTCCGGTCATCAGGTTTCGCGCGTCGCATTATCCGGATGGCTTGATGCCGTCTAAATCTTCGCGAAAATATCCCGCAGCGTAAAGGTGCGGTTGAATACCCGGAGCATCCGCTCCGCGGCGGGGCAGCCGACAACTTACAATCGCTCGACTACGCAGCCCGTGACGTATATCTCTTCCTGGTCAAACCGAATCTTGAGTTGCTCCTTGTAATCCTGTATGAACTGATCGTCGTCTGCGGTGCCTTTTGCCGAGACCCTTACCCGAATCAGCTCATCCGAATAGAGTCTGGCAGCGTGTACCCAATAGCCCTCTACGACGCCAGGATCGAAACTGGCCCCGCCGAAACGTTGAACGAGCTCCTCCCGCGTTTGCAGGATGAGCTCGAGCGGAACAGGTTCACCGTTATTATATTTTAGCGGCAGCAGGATCGCGTACTCCTTCTGCTGCCTGCCGCGCTTCCTCGCTCGACGCAATGCGGAATCGCAACTTCAGCTCACGCAGGATCACGAGATCCTCA
>JBGPOG010000362.1:0-5122 GCA_041487935.1 Chthonomonadia bacterium
TCGCGTACTCTACGCTTTCGACCCTCGCCGAATGGCTATACTACTGATTGGCGCAGATAAGACCGGAAATGATCGCTGGTACGTGGAGAATGTACCGATAGCTGATCGGCTTTACGAAGATCATCTCGACGAGTTGAAGAAAGAAGGTTTGATCGATGAAGACACATAAGTGGAAGGACCTGATGGCCAAAATGCCGCCGGAACGCGTGGCTAGGGCGGAGCGCAAGGCAGAACTCATGCTCGCGGCGATGGACCTGCAAGACCTTTTGTGCGATCGCGGGATCACGCAAGAGGAGTTGGCGCAACAGATGGAGATAGGCCAGGGCAACGTGTCGCGGATGCTGCGGCGGACGAACATGAACGTCAACACGCTTCAGGATGCCATCGAGGCTATGGGCGGCAAACTGGAGATAATCGCACATTTTCCGGACAAGGACTATCGAATAGATCAGTTTGCTCCGGGCTGAACGGGAAGAACGGCGAGTTCTTCGCGGACCTCGGCCCGAAGGTGTACTCCCGGCTGCTACGACGGCGATGATAGCGGAGCGGCTATCAAAGAGTGGTTCGACCGCTCCGCGCGCTTACCGGGGATAGTCGGCGCCATGTACACGACGTGGGAGAATAAGTACGAGGCTATGGGAGCGTGGGCGCAAAAGGCGTGGGGCGGGGCGAGATAACGCTCCCGTCTGGATATTGCTGGTTCCACTCATCAACGTTCGTATAAGGGTGTCTTGAAAAGCGATGCGATGCCAATAGATTCGAGTAACGAGGATGGCAGGCCGGTCAACCCGGTAACGGAGCTGCTGCGCAGAGAGATCGAGCGGCGACGGCCGAGGTCGATCGAAGAGGCAAATCGGATCGCCGCCGAGGTGTCGCAGCGTTACAACCGAACTTCTCAGCGCGAGCTGGGCGGAATGTCGCCCGAACAGGCCTATTCGCTTACACAGCCTGGTTGGATGGATAAAGCTGTCACGCTAAACGACCGGTTAACCCTCCAAGACCTGTCGGGATCGCCTCTATTTCAGAACGCCAGGAGCCTTCTTCTTACGGTCCAAGAATTAGGGGCTGTCAAATCCACCGCGACCGGGGCGTTCAATCGTAAGTTCGCCGCGCGAATGTTCGAAGAGTTTGCGGTCGCAGCTCCCATTCGTGAGATGACTCTCCGTCACAACAAGGTCCTCAATCAGAACGACGTTCCATTCCTCGAGTTGTATCGACACTTACTGCCGCAGGCCGGTCTCTTGCTGTTTCGCAAGGGAGAGTTTCGGTTAGTAAAACGAACCAACACACTGCTTACCGAATCATCGGCAGGCGATCTATTCAGATTGCTCTTCCGCACACTCTTCCTTCGGATCAATCTGGAGGCGCTCGATCGATTGCCGGAGGCGCCTCAAGTACAACACACCATCGGTTTCAGCTTATACCAGATGAGCAGGATGGCAGAAAGTTGGATCGAGCTTGCGGACATAGCGCCAAGCCTGCTCCTTCCCACAATTCTACGCTCGTTGCCCGTGCTCTCATGGTCGCAAGACGCGTCCCTCAATTATGTGCGGTCGAGAATCCTGAGACCGCTCAAGGACTTCGGCCTCATCGAATACGAATCGGATTATCCCTGGAACTCACCCGAGCGCGTTCGAAAGTCGGGCCTCTTCAACCAGTTCATCCAATTCAATCTGCCTCCGGCGATTCCGTAAGCAGGACAGTCGTCGAGACAGCCTTCCTTTTCAACAGCGGCCTTGACAACGCGATTGCAAGCCTCTCGTCATGTCAATACCAATAGCAGAAAGTCATACTGTCCGCAGGAATGCGGGTAGCTGGCCTTGAAACGACACTCACATCAGCTTTACACTCCAGCCAATGAGGAAACGAATGACACAGAGACGCCAAGACGACCATACCCAGGAATCGCAAATTGATCCCCACGAAGTAAGAGGCACAGCCGTGACACGCAGAGAGTGGATTCATGGGGCGGCAGCGGCCGGGGCGGCGCTCGCCCTCAATCCTAAATCCAGCCTGGCGGAGCCAACCGCCCCTGCGCAATTCCTCGCGGGAGCGGCGAAGCGAATCATCACCCCGAACCCGCTGCTGCCGGTCTCCGGCGGAATGGGTCCTACCCATCCCACCCGTGAGAAAAAGGGAGACATCACCGCGAGGGCGGTCTACCTTCGGCGAAGCGACGTTGGGATCGCCGTGGTCGGCCTCGATCTGCTCGGGTTTCCTTCCGTCCTCGCCGATCGGGTGCGCGCCCGCGTGCCGCGCCTGGCTGCGGAGAATATCATCATCGGCTCGACGCACACCCACAGCGCACCCGACTGCTATGCGTTCCCGGATGGCAAGGGCGGCCACACCGGCGACCTTGCGTTTATGGACCGGGTATGTGTGCTGGCCGCCCAGGCTATAAACGAGGCTATAGACGCCGCGAAGCCCGCCCGGCTCAAGATCGCCACCGGCGAGGCACAGGGCAAAATCGCCTACAACTACTACGCTCCGGACCTCTATGACCGCCGGATGTGCGTCATTCAGGCGCTAACTCCGGAAGGCAAGACCATCGCCACCCTGGTCAACTACGCCATCCACCCGGAGGTGCTTGGGAACGAGCAAGGGATTCTGAGTCCCGACCTCGTCGGACCTCTCTGCGACCGCATCGAGGAACGCGCGGGCGGTATGGGCATCTTCATGAACGGCGCCCAGGGCGGCATGGTCACGGCCGACAATCGCAACCTCACCCGTCCAAGGGACCAGCAACGGGCATACTGGGACGACACACGGACGTGGGACGAGTGCCTCCGTATCGGGAATACGATGGCGGACGAGGCGATGAGAATCGTTTCGAATGCAGCGGTCCAGGAGGACCCGGGCCTATTCTGCCGGAGCGCCAAGGTGACGATACCCGTTCAGTCCCCCGATATGTGGTTCGTGGTGACGAAGTCGCCTCTTAACTACCCGCACGGCAGCGACCACAATATCCACGCGCGGATCAACCTGGTAAATCTAGGCGACTCGCAAATTCTTACCATCCCAGGCGAGGCGCTGCCGAACATTGGGTTCTACGTCAAGCGGAAGATGCGCGGCGCCAACAACCTCCTCTTCGGCCTCACAAACGACGCGTTCGGCTATATCCTGACCAAAGTAGATTTCCACAGCTTCCCGAGATATGAATACTGTTCGCGCACGTCGCTGGGCGAAATGACCGGCGAGATCCTGATAGAGAAGTGGCTGGAGATGGTGAGGACAAGTCCTGCGCCGGAACGATAAACGTCGGTCACCTTTTGCTAACCCAGATGCCGGTGTATACTGTACAGCAGAGATAAGAAAAGGGGTGGAGGCTCTATGGCAGCGGTTACATTCGGATCAAAACTGAAAAACGACGGATCGCTTACTATGCCCAAGCAAGCCGTTGAGGAACTTGGAATCCACCCCGGCGACGAAGTGCGGGTGCGTGTCGAAGCGGGGAACGAAAACGGTGAACGCACACAACCGGCCATGCTCTCGCGTGCCAGGTATGCGATGACCCACCGAACACCTGAACAGATTGCCGAGGCTCAGACCCGGGCGATGGAGACCTACCAGCCACTCCGAACGGTTCCACTCGGCAAGACCCTCGCGGACGTAGTGGCCGGTCAATGGCCGGGGGACGAAACCGATGAACAAATCGAGGCCGCTCTCCGGGAACTGTCCTAGTGCCCGCCCCAATACCAGACCTTCTGGATACCAATATCTTCGTCCACCTTGCGCGTGACGATGATCTCGGAATGCACCTCAAAACCGACCGCGAACTCTTGTTGACTGACGCTACACCTGCATTCTGCGTCGTGACCGAGGGCGAGCTTCGCTCACTCGCATATCAGTTCAATTGGGGTAAGGAGAAGGTCGATCGGATGCGATTTCTTCTGGAGTACTTTCGGCGGATACCCATCGACACGCCCGAAGTGATGGAAGCCTACGCGGTGATCGACGCCGACAGCAAGACCAACGGCGTGAACATGGGTAAGAACGATCTTTGGATTGCAGCCGTCGCCCACGTGACGGGATTCGATCTTATCACGACAGACAGCGACTTCGACCACCTTCATCCCGATTTACTCACGCGCACGCTCGTTGACACTAATCGCGGGCCGATAGATTTATGACCAAGAATGTCGCCGGCTTGGTACCAATCCGTCACGAAGCCGCCATCTTCCACGTCAAGCGGAAGATGCGCGGCGCCAACAACCTCCTCTTCGGCCTCACGAACGACGCTTTCGGCTACATTCTCACCAAGGTGGATTTCCACAGCTTCCCGCGCTACGATTATGTCTCTCGCACCTCGCTGGGCGAGATGACCGGCGAGATACTGATAGAGGAGTGGCTGGAACTGGTGAGGACGAGCCCCGCGCCGGATGGGCGGAAAGCTACGTCGAAATAGCGAGGTTCAGTTTCCTAACTCCCGTTTCTGGCGTTCTGGAAAACATTTGGATATAATGGGACTACAATTGCATCTGCCAGGAGAAAACGGTAATGCCAGTCTTAGAACTCACGGACGAACAAGCTATCGCGCTAATTCAGGGGCTGCCCGAAGCGCAAAAGCAGCGTGTGATGGCGCGTTTTGCTGAGAAAGGGCCTCCCACGAAACGCCCGCAATTCGGCGGCGCGAAAAACGACATCCTCTTCATCGCCGAGGACTTCGATGCACCGCTTGAAGATTTCAAAGAGTATATGGAATGAACGTGCTGCTAGATACGCACACTTTCCTTTGGTTTGCTTGGGGGGACAAACAACTCAGTCATAAGGCCCGATCTCTCATCGAGAGTACTGAGCACACAACATACTTGAGTATGGCAAGTGTCTGGGAAATGGCGATCAAACTCAATTTGGGCAAGCTGAAACTAACAAGGCCTTTTGAGGATTTCTTGATCGAGCGCGTGGATGACAATGGCTTTGAAGTTCTTCCAATCGAGCGGACGCATTCATTGCAACTGGTTTCGATGCCGCTTCATCACCGTGATCCCTTTGACCGAATGCTTGTAGCTCAAAGCCTGGCTGAACGGATGCCGATTTTGAGTGTTGACGCTGTTTTCGAAACGTATGGCGTGCAGCGAATCTGGTAGCAAACAGCGTCGATGGCGGAAGATGCGCGGCGCCA
>JBGPOG010000363.1:0-5121 GCA_041487935.1 Chthonomonadia bacterium
AGCTCGACCAGACGCAGTCGCTTGTGTATCCGGCGGTGATTGAACGCCCTGCGACTCAGGAGGAGATCCGGATTTGGAACGAACCGGCCGCCGGTCCGCGGTCGCTGCGAGACTACCTGAATCGCGATGCGCAACGGAAACTAATTGCCTTAGGCCCGCGTGTGGGTCCGCTTGAGGACCTCCAGGCAGCGAGCCAATTCCTCCTCCGCGAATACTTCGTCGTCACACGCCTCGGCGATATAGGAGGCCCGGATGCCGTACCCGCGCTGGAGCGTTACGTATCCGAGCGCGAAGCGGATCGCGAGTTCGACGCTGCTACTAAAGCCCGGCTGGCAATAGAGCGCATCCGTTCACGCCAGGAGGGCAAGAACGCATATGTTACCGAGATGATTCGCTGGGTCCAGTGGCCGGACGCGGCGCCGAATGCGTCTGTCCAGCAGCAGAAGGACCAACTGCGTCGTGTGATCGAAGGAGCCCGCGCGCTCGGGGTCATGAAGGCATCGGAGGGAGTTCCCGCTATCATCGCGAGGCGCGATCAGCCCGAATGGGACAATACGCATTTCGGTTTTTTCCTCGTGCGGGCGCTGGCCAGGATCGGAGACCCCCGCGCGCTGAAAACGCTGCACGATCAGTTGGGCAATTTCGCCGATTATGTCCCATCCGCCCAATTACCGCTGGAGCCAGGCGAGCCGGACGTTGCCTGGGCCTATTGGCAGATGCGGACGCAGGGTATGAACATGGGAGAAACCATCAACGATATGATTCGCTCGATGGTAAACGATCCGGCGCCGCTACGGGCCTATTCGATGCTAGAACTGATCGGGAAGCCGGCCGTGCCGGCGCTCGTCTCGGCTCTTAAGACTCCGCCTTCGGGACGCTTTCCGCAAACGGTAACGATTGGGTCGGCGATGGCCCTCGGCAACCTCCGAGCAGTGGAGGCCGTGCCGACGCTGCGCGATCTCGTATTGAATGGAACTCCAGTCATACGGCCGTTCTCCGCCCACGCGCTCGGCCAGATCGGCGATCGATCCGCAGTGCCTGAGCTGATGCAGGCCGCCACCAATCCGGACAGGATGACCCAATCGGCCGCGATCGGGGCGCTCGGCGCACTGGCAGACGCGCGCGCTGAGGGCGTCTTGTTGAAACTTCTTGAAAGTCATCCAGATCCCAATGTTCGCTACGATGCGGCGCGCGCTCTGGCCACATCCGGCACGCGTAGCTCGTCGGCAACCCTTCAGAAACTCCTCTCGACGGAACAAGAGGCGAATATTCGCTTCGAGATAGGAAAAACGCTCGACGCGATTAGATCAAGATGAGGGACGCATCGCAGGAGACTTGGCGGATGGGCGTGCAATAGAATAGGGCGCGTCGTTCGGAACGCCCTGTCTCATCATCATTCACGAGCCATAGCCGTACTGCCTCAGCCGAATCCGCTAGCCAAGTGGCGCAATACCTTCGGAATTCTGGTGCCGTCACGCGGCAATTTAACGAAACGCAGCGAAAGCGAAAACCCAGTACGCGGTTTTCGCTTTCGTTATGTAAGTCTTCGGCGCATCTATAAGTTCGAGCAGCACGGTTGCCCGCGGAAGCGTATGTGAACCAAAACGAGGCATTTCGCTCGTATGTCACAGCGAAGCCCGCCGGCCGTCATTCCGAACGAGAGTGAGGAATCTGATTTTCCCGGCCGTCTTCGCAAACAAAGTCAAATACAGATTCCTTACTCTCGTTCGGAATGACGGTTTTTGGGGCCTCCGCCAAAATATGGTAATTAGTGCCTGAGTTTGAACCGCACCCCGCGGAAGCGATCATAGAGGGAATTGGCGAATAAGATCGAACTTCTTAAGAGAAGCCAAGTCTAAACGGCCTAACATCCGCAAACCACACACCCTGCCTCCGGAGGAATAAGTATGTTGCCGTTAGCAGCCTGTTTCCTGTCTCTCGTCCCAAGCCCAGCGATTCGTGCGGCAGTGCCTTTGCTGCCATACCCACAACTCATCTCCACCAGATATTCAAGTGGGAACGGGCTGCCGTCCGGCGAAATCACAGCGATTACCGTCGCCGGCAAGAGAGTTGTGGCCGTGGCCAAGAATGTTGCGGTCGAGCTCGATGGATCGTCTTGGAAGCCCATTCAGATCCCGATGGCTCATCAGATGCCACCCGGCATTACGGTCCAGGTACTTCCGCCGGGCGAGCGCGTGATTAGCTGGGCTCGAGCGAAGAACGGCAATATTCTCATGGTTACAACCAAGGGCGCCATGCGGCGTCGCGGCGGAAGATGGGAGACGCTCGAGCTTCCTCGCACGTACAAGCCGCACCAACCCTATCCGCACGTGGACACCGTCGTGACGGCGGTCGCAGCCGACAATGGCGGCACCCTCTGGATTGCTTCCGACCACGGCATTTACGCAACCGACGGGGCAGATTGGTGGCAGCCGATAAACCGCGAAGACGGAATGCCGTATGAGGATATGACCTCCGTGGCAATTTCCCCGAATGGAGATATCTGGGGCGGCACGGCCCAGGGCGCGTGGAGGCTGCGGACGGGAGAGTTCCGCTATTTCTGGGGTCCTCGGTGGCTTCCCGGAAACAGGGTAAACGCCATCGCGGTGGATGACAAGAACGCCGCCTGGATTGCGACCGACGGAGGGGTGGCCAAGATCGAAGAGCGCATGATGACGCTCAAGGACAAGGCGGCCCATTACGAGGAGATTACGGCGCTAAGACATAACCGCCGCGGCTTCGTCACTCATTGCTCCCTCACGACGCCGGGCGAGCCGGAGAAGGGGTTCGTTCACGAAGCCAGCGATAACGACGGTCTCTGGACCGCTCTGTACGTCGGGGCCGAGGCTTTCCGATATGCCGCAACCAAGGACCCGGAGGCGCGGCGCCTCGCCAAACAGAGCATGGAGGCGCTGCTCGATTTGACGCGGCTTTCCGGCGTCCCCGGCTATCCGGCACGCGCGATCGTAAAGAAGGGAGAAAAGGTCTACGGTTACAATCCGGACGAGACGGTGCGGATCGAGGGGGAAACGGACAAGATCTGGTTCGAATCCAAGGTCAACCCGAATATCCTTTGCAAGGGCGATACTTCATCCGACGAGCTGGATGGGCACTATTTCGCCTATTATATTTATTACGAGCTAGTGGCTGACGAAGCTGAAAAGAAGGAGATGGCGAGGGTTGTCCGGGCGATTACCAACAACATCGTCGATCACCAATATACGCTGATCGGGCACACGGGCCGCATGACGCGATGGGGCGCATTCGGACCACAGTTCATGAACGACGACCCCCGATGGTGGGAGGAACGAGGCCTGAATTCCAGCGAGCTGCTGTGCTACCTGAAGGTGGCGCACCATATCTGCGGAGACAAAAAGTTCGAAGACGCCTATAACGATCTCATCGACCGGCATCATTACCTGATCAACACGCTGAACTACCGCCACAACCCGGCCTGGTACGCCGTCAACCACTCGGACGACGAGCTGGCGTACTGCGTCTATTACCCAATTCTCTTTCTCGAAAAGGATCCGCACCGCCTGGCCATCCTTAGACAAACAATAGCCCAGACCTGGCTGGGGAATGGAATCCGGGTCGACGAAAGCCCGTTCTATAACTTCATCTACGGCGCGACGACCGGACAGCCTTGCGAGGTGGAACCCGCGGTCAAAACCTTACAGGACTGGCCTTGGGAGCTTATCCATTGGCCCGTCAACAACAGCCACCGGCACGACGTTTCGGCCAGGGCGGCCAAAGGAGAGCGTAATCGAGTAGAGATCGACAAGGTTCTTCCGATGAGCGAACGCCGAACCTGGCGCTGGAACGGCGACCCGTTTGAGCCGGATGAAGGCGGTAATGGCGGAAATGAGTCTGACGGCGCAGCATTCTTGATTGGGTATTGGATGGGAAGATATCACAGAATTATTTCGGAATGACGATCCCGTCTAGGAGTGGAATCGCTTGATCTATCGGCATCTCACTCAAGTCGAGCACGATTCCGTCCCAGCCTTCTTCGGCCATTCTAATGGTGTAGCGTACAGCATCGGAGTACGATTGTGCATTGAGCGTGGCGCTCGTCTTAGGCATCCACGGCAGGCCCACGTAATTCGTAGGGCATTGAACGTGCAGAATCGCGCGTTTCGAAACGGAGTGAGCGGCGATGAGCGGCGCAATCTCCCCGTTTGGCAGGCGTTGAGGCAGCGCATCGGCGTGTTCCCATCTTCCGTACCAGCCAACTCCCAACAGCGGCTGATCGGCGCGATCCGCGATGTAGAGCGGAATGCGTGGAGTCCTGAAGCCTAGGGCCCGATAAAGTTCGGCAAGCAATCCCTTATTCCATTCGTGGCGGAGCCCATTCCACCGCTGCTCCAGGCTAGTCTGCGCGGTATCGCCGGGCATCGTAGTCATTCCACCTTCAAACGAAGTAAATCGCGCCCCGTCGCCCCTTCGCGAGCCGAAGACGATCGGGCTCCGCTCTTGCGATGCCAGTAGAGGTGCGGACAGATTAACTCGACCAACCCATGCGAAGGATGGAGTGATGTCGAGAGGGTCGACGCTCTCCTTGCGAAGAAACGCCAGGCGAAGATCTGGTGTGTAACCCAGATCAATGCCTTGATCGGGCCGCAATACGCGAGTCTTCTCTGGCGATTCGAAGCCCGGGGCCGCAGTATCCCGGAAAGCGATCCCTGCCAATCCGGGCGTTCCACTGATGCGGGCGAGAGATTCGCATCTCTTCTGGAAGTCATCCAGCGCTTCCGAGCGCATCCAGTCGCGAATCGGTTTGAGTACGCCGCTTACTCCCAATACCAGGGTGGCTCCTATACCCGCGGCGCGTCTCCGGGCAAACTCGGCCGGAGTTTCCCCGAGCGCGTTCAGCTCAAGCCTGTTTCGGCGCGCCTGGCCATCCTTTAGAAGCTTGGAGTCAACCTGATCGGGAGGCGCCTTGCTGAAGAGCCGGAAGACTGCTATCACACCCACCCGGCGCTCATGCCCAGCCTTTATTGCCGCGCGAAGCGGCTCTAGCAAGTCGCAGTCTGGCACATCGACCCATAGTTGGTTCAATCCATGCCGTTCCGCTGCTCCAATCGCCCGCACCGCTTCCTCGGCGCTTGCCGGCGCCAC
>JBGPOG010000364.1:0-5121 GCA_041487935.1 Chthonomonadia bacterium
CGGGTCAAAGTAATCCTCTGGTTCGATACGGAGGACTATCTGCTTCCAGCAGATGACGACGCAACGAAGCGGTTGTGCGAGATGCTTACCGCGCGCGGAATTCGGGCGACGTTCAAGCTGGTAGGCGAAAAGGCGCGTACCCTGGAACGGCGCGGACGGACAGACGTCATCGCCGCGCTAAAGAAGCACGACATCGGCTATCACTCGAATTTCCATTCCGTCCATCCGACCCCGACGGAGTATCTGGCGGATTGCGGCTGGCTCGACGGAGTTGAGGAGTTCGCCAGACGCGAGGGCGGGGGCGCTGCTGACGTGCGGCGAATCCTGGGCGTGCCGACGCTCGCCTGTTACGGACAGCCCGGCTCTTCATGGGGACCGCAAACAATTGCCGCGCTCAAGCAGATCGGCGTGGCCCCGCACGGCGTGCCGTGTTATGTGGACGAAGGCACCCACGTTGGATTGAACAACCAGCCCTTCTGGTATGCGGGCGGGCTGAACGTCTACCACATGGGCCGGAACTACACGCGGATGGATCTTCACGATCCCGCTGCCGTCGAGCCCGCGAATAAGAAAGTATCAGAAATCGCCGACCGGTTGCGCGCTGCAGGCGGCGGTTTGATCAGCATCTTCTATCACCCGTGCGAGTGGGTTCACCGTGAATTTTGGGACGGCGTGAATTTTTCGCGAGGCGCAAATCCACCGCGAGAGGAATGGAAGCCGCCGGCCCAGCGCACAGCCGCCGAAACGGAAGGCGCGTTCAAGCGCTTTGGGGAGTACATCGACCACATCCGCGCAATACCCGGGATACAGTGGATCACCGCCAGTGATTTGCCTATTCTCTACCCGGACGCCGTCCGCAGCGATGGCGCAACGGATGCCGACCTCGATGAGATTGCCCGCAAGATCGGCAGGGGCGATGCCGGGTTGGATTACCAGCGCATTGGGTCGAAAGCCTATTCCGCAGCCGACCAGTTCGAGCTGCTCACTCTTGCGATCGGCGAATTATCCTCCGGCGGCAAGGTCGCATTCCCGCTCAAGGCCGAAGGAATACTTGGTCCGGGCGCTCCTCCGCCTCCAGAATCTGTGTTGACCGAACTTAAGTGGACCCAGTTTCGTGATGCTGTAGCGGGTGTCGGCAAGTTCATTCAGATCGAGCACAGAGTTCCGGAGCGAATCTTCATTGGCCCGGATTCCGTGCCGCCGGCGGATTTCCTCGTGGCCCTGGCTGGAGTGTGGAGCGCTTACCGCAAAGGGGGCGAGCTTCCAATAAGCCAGAGCGTATCCCTCGGAAGGCACGTCGTCCTCTTGTCCGAGCGCAATATCGCGAAAGACACGCCGGAGCTGTTCGGAGACTGGATCATTCACAAAGTCGGATTCCGGGCGCCGAGAGTAATGGAACAGGCGCGGTTACAGGCATGGACGCTTAAACCGGCAGTGCCCGCGCAATAATACATTCGATTGAAGAATAAAGATGAACCCAGTAATTGAAGAAACGTCAGTTCCCGCCGCCGTGATCGAGCCAATTGAAGCCCCGACTGAGATGACATCCGCAGAGCCGACTTCCAACCGGCTCGTCTCCCTCGACGCGTTCCGTGGATCGATTATGCTCCTGATGTCGTCCAGCGGATTCGGGATTCCGCAGGTTGCAAAGAGCTTTCCGGACAACCCGATCTGGACGTTTCTGGGGTACGAGTGCGAGCACTCGAAATGGACCGGCTGCACGCTCTGGGACCTCATCCAGCCATCGTTTATGTTTATGGTTGGGGTCGCGATACCATGGTCGATTGCGAATCGCCGCTCTCGGGGACAGACCTTCGGCGCCATGTTCGGCCACGCGGCAGTTCGAGCGCTGGTGCTCGTGCTGCTGTCGATATTCCTCCAGTCGACCTGGAGCAAGAGTACGGATTGG
Source organism: Chthonomonadia bacterium (assembly GCA_041487935.1). Lineage (GTDB taxonomy): Bacteria > Armatimonadota > Chthonomonadetes > Chthonomonadales > CAJBBX01 > JBGPOG01. The sequence continues at coordinate 1,910 of JBGPOG010000364.1, forward strand.
ACATTCCCGAATGTTCTGGCCCAGATCGGCCTGGGGTACATATTCGTCTTCCTGATTGCGTTTGCAAGGCCGCGGGTGCAATGGCTGGCCGCATTCGGTATCCTGATCGCTTACTGGCTGGCCTTCGCGACCTATCCGCTCGCTCCGGCGGGATTCGACTGGAATTCTGTCGGCGTGCACGGCGATTGGCAGCACTTGCACGGCTTCGCAGCACACTGGGATAAGAACTGGAACTTCGCGGCGGCGGTCGATCACTGGCTCCTCAACCTGTTCCCGCGAGACGAACCGTACGCATTCAATGCGGGCGGCTACCAGACGCTCAACTTCATTCCGTCGATCGCAACGATGGTTTTCGGGGTCATTGCCGGGCAGTTGTTGCGGAGCGAGTTCCCAATCACAGAAAAGCTGAGGCGGCTCGTCATTGCCGGGATAGCCGGAATAGCCCTTGGCAAGCTCATCGAGCTCGTCGGAATCTGCCCTATCGTCAAGCAGATATGGACTTCGAGCTGGGCAATCTTCAGCGGAGGGATCGTAACTCTGCTGCTGGCGGCATATGTGACGATCGTCGATTGGCGAGGGTTGAAGCGATGGGCCTTCCCGCTCGTGGTAGCTGGAATGAATCCGATTACACTTTATGTGATGTGGCAGATTATGGCTGGCCCAACCCGAGGGCGCATCAAGATTCACTTCGGCCAACACATCTTCGAAAGCTTTGGGGCACTCTATACGCCAATGCTCGAGCGGATCTCGGTGCTGTTTGCCTTCTGGCTCATCCTTTTCTGGATGTACCGGCGGAAGATCTTCATAAGAATATGATTCGGTGAACCCCTTTGACAGTTCCCGCAACGAATCGGTTGGTTAGCCCGGCGCGAGGGTGGCGCGGCCTCCGGGCGCAAAAGGGAGATTAGAATGGAAATCAAACCGATTCGGACTTGGTTGATTTGGGGGAATTGCCCTGATCTACGGCACCGCGGCGCTTGCGAGCCCATCCGGGCAACTTCCCGCCGGACCGGGCCGTTCTGCGAGACGGCACCTATTATTACTACGCCTGGGCGGCAGCGCACGCGTTCCCTGCACTCGACGCGCGCGACATTCAAACGTCCGCCGGCAGGGCAAGCTGGGCGCAGATGCTAGCTAGAGAGGTCTTGGAGCGACAGCGGAAAGGCGGGGAATGGGTGAATCGATTTACAGCCTCACGGGAGGACGACCCCTTAATCGCAACGCCACTAGCGGCATCCACGCTCGTTATATGCCGTCAGATGCTCGACCCGCCCAAAACCGAGAAGCTGACAAGGTGACTTCATCCTTCATCCTTCATCCTTCATCCTTCATCCTTCATCCTTCGCTTTTCGCCCGTCCAGATGGCAGCTCACGTTCATATCTCCCATCACATTGATCGTCGTGCGGCACCGGTCGAGGAACCAGTCCACGGTCAATAGGACCGCAATGAACGTTGTCGGCAGTCTGACGGCGTTGAAGACCAGGTTTACGATGTCCTCGACGGTTCTAATCTCGGACGTCCTTACACCTCTAAGCGCGATCCCAAATGCCACTGCAACGAAAATCACGCCGATCACATTGTTGTCTACAAGGGGCTTGAGAAGGCTATCGGGAATCTGGTCTGTAAATTGGGTGACGGGATTTGCCGCAGAGGTCGTCTTGGGCTTTTCAGCCGGCGGGGCGAGATGGGACCATCGGCCCGGCCTTATCACGTTTGCAACAAGCAAGCCGATCACGATCGCAACCGTCGTGTTAAGAACGAGAAGCACAATCAGTCTGCGGGCAACGTTGCCGCTAATGTGCGCCGTCAAGAGTGAGCGAATCACTGCAACGAGGATCAAGGGTGGCGCAAGCGCCCCCAGTAGCCGCAAAATCAGCCGGCTGGGGATGGCAAACGCTTCCGCGTCTCGTCCAAGGATAACTCCGGTAATTGCGCCAAGAATAAGCGCCACGACAATCCGCAAGTAGAGCGGCGTTCCATTCCACCAGCTTGCGAAACCGTTCTTCTTGACCGATGCTGATTCCAGTTTTTCGCTCGGATTCTGTTTGGGGGGCGCGGCCGCTCGGGCTGTTTCTTCAAGACTGACTAGAAAATTCCAGGTGTGCGTCAATCCTTGTCTGGTATTTTCATGCGCGAGGGTGAGCGCAGCTCATGAAGTTTCACCAGGTATTCCTTTTCAACGTTTCGGATCCAGATTTGCGGTCAACTGGTCTGCCGTGACAATGGAGGCGACACCTGATTTCGGGATATTGACCTTGGCCGACCAGAGAATGGCATTCAGGACAAGCGTGCGGAAGTCCTGGTTGCCCCAATTCTTGTGGAAATGAGCGCCCGTGAATCCGAAAGACCGGCCCCCTTTGTCGCGAACGGTCGCCCAGGCGCAGATCTCCGTATTCGGCTTGTCCTTCGGGAGCCGAGTGGTCAGGATCGGGGTGACACGTCGATCATCCGGGCGGAAGCGAATGCGGTAGTACCACTCGTCCTGGATTTGAAAGGGCTTGACCCCCTCGCAAATCGGGTGCTTTGCATTTGTCGTCATCAGCGCGTCGTTGATCGGATTGGTCGAATAACCGGTCTCGTAATAGCCGCCGAGCCACTCCAGTAGCTGATCCCCTGCCTCACCCTTCGGAAACTCCACGGCGTAGTGCAAGCAGACAAGGCCGGCGCCCGAGTCCATCAGACGTTTCATCAACAACATGCGTTCTTTGGTCTGGATCATCGGATGGCCGCTGCCGCCATCCATGTAGAACACCACGGATTTCGCGCCGTAGAACACAGATTCGTCTGTGGGCCATCCGCCGCGAACCAAAACCGGCTCGATCCCCTTGACCATCTTCAGACAATCGGCCAGTAATTGCGTTCCCGCATTAAATTCGTGATCGCCGGGCCCATGACTCGGGTTGCCCGCAATGATGACGATCTTCGTTGCAGCCGTAGCAGGCGCGATCGATGCCGCCATCAGAGGCGCTGCCAATGAAATAAGCTGTATCCACATGCCCAACCGGCTGCTCATTTGATAGATTCTTCCTTTCCAATTGTCCTGCCTAGTGTCGTGTCTCAATATCAGCCTTACGATGTGAAGGAAAAGCAGGTTCCTCGCAAAGGCGGCTCTCCTGAAAATAGCCGACCCAACTAGGGCAAGTCGCTCGTGCTACGTCATTTTCATGCTTGGTTGTGTGCGCAGCACATGAGGTCTCCTAAGAAACTTCAC
>JBGPOG010000365.1:0-5078 GCA_041487935.1 Chthonomonadia bacterium
CGGAATTAAGAACGCCTCCTGGCGGCGGGTATACTTGACTCAAGCGCAGGCCGCCGGACCGATAGCGCCGGATAAACTGGCGTCGGCAGTCCGCGCCCTGGAGCTGGTTGAGCATAACGGACTGGTGCTGGAAAACCCGGCCACGAAGAAGGCAACTACGTATCTCAAGAACTTCAGTGTCCCGGCCGACTTCAACGACGCGCTCACCGCCCAACAATTCGATACGCGCGGCATCTACGTCCTGTACAATTCAAACCTGTACGCGGACTCGAGCCGAACTCTTGAAGATCAGTTCTTCGATCTGCAAAAGGCCCAAATGGACCTGATGGTGCAAATGGACCCGGAAGCACTGGGGCAGGCGATGGCGCGGGGTATGGACCTCTGGAACAATATGGACCCGCAGATGCGCGGGCAGATGATGGGCACCATGATGAAGGCCGGAATGCAGATGTGGCAGAAGATGCCCGCTGAACAGCAGCAGCAGTTGATGCAGTCCATGATGCAGAATGTCCAGGGCCTTCTTGGTAATGGCGGTCCAGGACGCCCGTAAACAGAAACTCGAATCACGTTTACAAACGCCCGGCCGCGTCGATCCGCGGCCGGGCGTCGTTTATGTCTGGCGCTTACGGCGCGCTTTATCGCTGCACGTTCTTTGTCCCGGGCTGGTAAATTGGGATGCCTTCCGAACAGAGCGGGCAGTTCTCCGGGAGCCATGCCTCAAACGTTAGCGTCAAAACAGCCTCGAGATTCGCTCCCAGGTCGATCGTGCCCCCGCTGCGATCTCCCAAAACCCCAACGCCGGCCAGGACCGCACCCTGCCGCTTGACGATTTCGATACATTCGCGTACGGCGCCGCCCGTGGTCAGTATGTCGTCGACTACTAGAACGCGCGCGCCGGCCGCAAGTTCTTGCCCCCGGCGCAACCGCATCTCACCACCTTCGCGCTCGGCGAACCGCGCCTGGACTCCCAGATGACGGGCCACATTGTAGGCCAGTATGATCCCGGCCGTTGTAGGGCCGAGCACGACCTGTATTCTATCTTCGGCAAAGCGGTCAGCAAGGTCCTTACACATCGGCTCCGCCAGTCGAGGCTCGATCATCAGCCGGAATTTTTCCAGGTATCGATCGCTGTGCAGCCCTGAGGACAACTTGAAATGGCCGGTCAATAACGCGCCGGCCTCTTCGAATGTGGCCAAAGCTTCATCATTCGTCAAAATCCGATTCTCCTTCGAACAGCATTCTATCCGGAATTAGTTCCTGATGTAAAGGAGGCTTTCAACGAAAAAGAGGCCAGAGAGTAAGGGAAAAGCAAGCTGACCGCGTGCCCAAATCCCTATACCCCTAGCCCCTCAGCCCTAAACCCTGGACCGATGGCCTATTCACTGTTCGGATGAACCCAGAGATCGACGACCGTGTAGAAGCTCTCCTTGGTGTACTTTGCACGGCCATCGGCATAACCGGTATTCCACGCCGCGGCGATCGGCGCGCAGTCGTTACGCTTCAACAACGCCGGGCATAATTCCGGTGGAACGGAGTACCGCGCGTCGTTCGCGAATCCCTCGTGGGCCGTGCCCCAGCAGTCGTCGATGTACATCGGCTTGTTGGTCGGGCGCGAAATAGCTGCCTGGCTCTTGGAGCAGACAAGATAATCGTCCGGCGAGCGGACGGTGTCGGGTTGATCTTGTGATAGCCTTCCCAAGTCCGCATGGCTACCGATATCCATTCCGGCATCGGCCTGCTTCGGGACCAGGTTACGATAGGCCGGAAAACCGATTAATCCGAGGAAGACGACGACCAGCGCGGCCGGCGGCGCGGGGGAACTCCGGGCCCGTTCTTCATAGAGATGCACCTCTCTGGGTCAAAACACGGCGTCTTATGAAATGACTTAGCGCCCCGGGTCAATCGAAGGGACAATTGAATTCAGGGCGTGTCTGGAAGGCGGTGCAATGGTGGATCGATGAGCCGGGTTATGTGTGCGCCGGACCGCACAAGGAGCGGCGCAGTGGAAATGCTGGACACTTTGTAACAATAGGAACATAGTCAGTCAAGCAGGAATTTCGAAGGAATATCGAAGAGGAAGCAATCTAACCCGGATTATCCGTCTGCTGCTGGAGCGCGTCGGAGTCCGTGCCGCTCACCGTGACGTCGACACTCTTGTTGCCGGCTTTGGCCGGCGCGGGCATGGATTTGGGGTGCGGAAGAGTGGGAAGCCTTGCTCGACCTGGACTGAGCGGCGTGTTGCGTGGCTGGGGAGTTTGGGGATGGCGACGGGACGGGCAGGCTCGAAATAGACAGATCAGCCTTCGCCGCGGTGAGAGCTTGAATTGACGTAGCATTCTCGTCGTTGTCGGGAAAATCGGCAGACCCCTACAGAGCGAACGCGAGATCGCTCCGCGGGCCTTCCGATGCCGCTATACGACATTTCGGCGGCATCTTCCTTTTTAGGGTTAAAAGGGCTGGCACGATCGGATGTCCAGTCCTGCCAGCCGCGGAATCGAGTGATTATCCTGCGAGACTACTTGAGTGAAATCAGGACCGTGCGGTTCTGCACGCCGTCTCCCAAATCGACGTTCAGCTCGTACGTTCCCGTGCTCAGTCCGCTTGTCCCAAGGTTGAAGATGTATTGGCCGCTTGTTGGGTCGTAGCGGAATTGGTTGCCGCTGTCGGCGGCAGACGTCGATGAGGCCTCCATGTACGTACCGATCACATTGTTGCTGACTTGCGCGATGGTGAGGCGGGCGACTGCATTAGTGATCTCCGCGCTTGTACCTGTAAGCTGGAACTTCACCGGCACGGTCCGGCCAAGTTTGAAGATGGAGCTGCCGTCCGTGTTGATCGGCTGGAGATAGCCGGACCACGTGTAGGTGAAGAGGCTGAGCTTGAAGATCGAACCAAAGCCGCTTGCGCTTCCATACGACGTCGTGCCATAGAGACTTCCATCCGAGGCGATAAGCGTTGCAAGCGGGTATCCGCCATCGATATTGATGTTGGAGGAGTCCAGGGCGCTAAACGAGTAGAGCGTCGTAAATCCGCTCCCGTCCCGCGCAACGCGATACAATGATCCGTTCGCGCCGCCCGTTAGGCTGGAACCGTATAGATTCCCATCCGGCCCTTCCACAATGGTTGACCACGGAACCTGTTGGCCGCCCAGGAAAGTGAAACCCGGCTTATTATCGAACTCGCCAAGCACGGCAAAACCGGTGCCGTCCGTCCCGAGTTTGAAAATCGTGCCGCCCCCGGTCGAACCGCCGGAGATCGTGGTGCCGTAAAGCAGGCCGTCGGAACCCTGAATAAGCCCGGCAAACAGTTCGAAGCCGTCCGGCCCGGTGAACACGTGGAGCTGTTGGAAGGTAGCCCCATCGCGGCTAATTCTGAAGACCGTGCCGGCATTGTCGATACCCCCGCCCGCGGTCGTGCCGTACAAGAGCCCGTCGTTTCCCAGAATCAAGCCTCCATACGGCGCCTGCCCGTCACTTCCGCTAAACGTGTACAGCACCGAAAACGAGCTGCCGTCCGTCGCCAATTTGTAGACTACACCGTTACCGTAGGAGCCGGAGCCATTGCTCGCCGAGCCAAAGAGCGGCGCTACTCCGTAGACGTACCCATCACCGCCCGGCACAGGCGCGCTAAGTGGGTTGCCCCCGTCGGAGCCGCCCATGAACGAGTAGAGGTTGACAATCCCGGATCCATCCGGCTGCGCCTTGAACACCGCCCCAGCAAAGCCCGAAGCGCCCCCAAAGAGCGTAGTCCCATAGAGGGACCCGTCCGGTCCCTGGGTTAGACCGGACAACGAATTCCCCAGATTACCCGGCATCAAATAGAGTGTTGTGAATCCGCTCCCGTCCGGACGCATCTTAAAGATCGTCCCAAATTGTGTTGGTCCGGCGCCAAGGGTCGTGCCGTACAGGTATCCGTCCTGCCCCTGGATCAGCTTCCCGATCGGCAAGGCGCCATCCGTGCCCGTGAAGGTATGAAGCGTTGTGAATGTTTGGCCGAAGGCCATCCTACATACCACGAACAAGAGCGCCGTCAGGAGTCCACACAGAACCAGGCGACGTTGGAACGGCGCGCATCGGCCGGACAGCACGAGGGCGTGAGAATTCATAGCAGTGTCTCCCTTTCCGAGGTCGAGCCAACGTGCGTTGACCGGCAAGATGACCCGGTACGAGCTCCCTAGCGAAACCCGACGCATCCTGTTGTTTTTGGCGCGACCTGCCGGACATTCTAACGAGCTTCCGTCCATTTTCCGTCCACTAAACGTCAAACGGAGCCGTTTATTTGCCGGATTACAGAAAAGTGCGAAAAAAAATCCCGGCCTTGCGCAATTGGCGCAGGGCCGGGACATCGAAGAAAGGATCGGAGACTGTCAGGGTCGATACTTGAGGACCACGATGTTGGCGACTTTGCCGTCCTCGGACGATTGACCGGCCACGGTTGGGCGCCCCATGCCGTCCAGAGCAAGCGCGGAGACGGCCCCCACATTGTATGGGTTTCGATAGATGCTGCCTCGCGGCATCCGTCCTTGCGGGTCGTACCACCACACGGCAAGCTGTCGCCCATTCTTAATGAGGAACGTATCGGAAATTCCGATCACCATTCCGACTGCATCGATGGAAGGGTTGCTGTCTGGGTCTAAGCCGTAGTTCCTGGTCCAGAGCGGCAGTCCATTCGAGTCTCGCAAAACAGTGCGCAGCCTAATCCCGCTATATTCGTAAGGCATAGGACCCGTTATGATCGCTCCTCCCCCACTCACTTTTGCGCTGAAAATACGCGATATTCGGTCTTCCTCGCGGACTGTTCCACGGACAAATCGCAGAGATCCGTTAGGTGCGTAAGAGACGCTGATGGCGCCTTTTCGATCCGCGTCCGGGGTCCCGGGATTGCCGCGCGCTTCGCCAACGACATACACATTTGCGTCAGGATCCAGACCGATAGCTTTGGCGCTGTCATCGGTTTGGTTGTTCACGCCGTAGCGTGCCTCCCACAACTGGTCGCCGTTCTTGTCGAATTTAATCGTCAGGATGTCGGTCTCCGGACCGCTTGGCGGTTCAACCCGCGAGGTAATCGCCACATAGACG
>JBGPOG010000366.1:0-5075 GCA_041487935.1 Chthonomonadia bacterium
AAGAAGAGCCGTGGAGTTGAGATAGACGTTCAAAAGATCCCGCTGGACGATCCGAAGGCGTTCGACATGATGGGCCGCGGTGAAACGACCGGCATCTTCCAGTTGGAATCGGCGGGGATGCGCCGTTACATATCCGAGCTGAAGCCGACCTCCGTGCGCGACCTTGCCGCCATGGTGGCGCTCTACCGTCCCGGCCCGATGGAGCACATCCCCACCTTCATTCGCGCGAAGCACGGCCTGCAAAAAATTCAGTATCCTCATCCGCTTCTGAAGGAGGTTCTCGAAGAGACCTACGGAGTCATCGTCTACCAGGACCAGGTGATGCGGATCGCGCAGGCCATCGCGGGATACTCGCTCGGCCAGGCGGATATCCTGCGCCGCGCCATGGGCAAGAAGAAAAAGGAAGAGATGGCGAAGGAGCGCGCTAATTTCCTTGCCGGCGCCGCCACGAACGGCGTCCCGGAAAAGAAGGCCAGTGAGATCTTCGACCTCATCGAGCCATTCGCAGGATATGCCTTTAATAAGGCCCATGCCGTATGTTACGCGATGGTGGCTTACCAGACGGCTTACCTAAAAGCGAACTTCTCGGTTGAATATATGGCCGCCCTGATGGCCTGTTACACAGGAAAGAACGACAAGGTCGCGTCGTGCATGGAGGAATGCGCGAGGATGAAGATTGCCGTGCTTCCGCCGGACGTGAATCTCTCCGACTTGGATTTTGCGCCGGAACGACCAGAGTCTGGAGAGGGGAGTCGAGAGTCCGGAGTCCAGAGTCCGGAGTCCGAAGTCCGGAGTCTTGAGACCGCTAACTTATTCGACTCTCGACTCTCATCTCTCGATTCGCCACCGAATTGTCTTGACGCTCGACTACGAAATCTCGACTCGCAGGCGAACCCTCTCGGCTCTCGACCCTCGCCTCTCGCCTCACCGACCGCGATTCGCTTCGGCCTGGTCGGTATCAAGAATGTCGGGCGTGGCGCCGTGGAAGCAATTCTGACTGCTCGGGAAAAAGGCGGGAAGTTCACCTCGCTCCCCGACTTTTGCGAGCGAGCGGCGGCGGAAGGGAACATAACGCGGTCCACGATCGAGGCGTTGATTCAGTGCGGGGCCTTTGCTTCGATCCATGCAAACCGACGGGCGCTAATGCAAGGATTAGGTTCGGCACTACAAATGGCGGCCAACTCGCAGCGCGACCGCGAAATGGGCCAGGGCGCGCTTTTTGGCGGGGACGACGAGCAAGCGGCCAGCCCTCAAGCCCTGATCCTTCCGCATGTATCGGAATATGCGACGGAAGAGATTCTGGCGTTCGAGAAAGATCTATTGGGAATCTACGTTTCGGATCACCCGCTCCAGAACTATCGAGTGCAGATGCAGAGCGCGAAAGTTACTTCGATCGAGTCGCTCTGTGAACTTGGCGATAAGGTCGAAGTAACTCTAGGCGGAATCATCTCCACGGTGAAGCCGTTCGTCTCGAAGAAGAGCAAGGAACCGATGGCGTTCCTCACATTGGAAGACCTCTCCGGAACGGTTGCAGTCACCGTTTTCCCTTCCGTTTACCGGGAATACGGCAAAAGTATCGTGAAGGACCGTGTAGTCCTTCTAACCGGCAAGACTTCCCGCCGCGAGCGCGTTCGCGATGATGAGGAAGAAGGCGGCGCGAATGTGGAAATCCTTGCCGACAGTATCCGCCAGATCGGCCCTTCCGCTAATGGTAACGGTGCGAAAAAGCAGATCGTCGTCCGGCTCGACAATAGCAATCTGGCTATTGTCCGTCTCTTGCGAAATACGCTCGAAAATGCCCCGGGCGACGCTCAGGTCCGTCTGGATATTCTCGTCGGCGACGGGAGTCCCCCAAAACCCATACGCACTTCAATATCTGTCGACCCGGAAATTGTAAGTGAGCTAAGAAAGCTCGTGGGCAAACAGGCGGTGCAAATAGAATAATTCGCTTCTCTGACGCTCACCTTCTCTGACGCTCACCTTGACTGATATCGACCAGTGGCCTATAATGTGAGGAGATAAGAATTGACTGGAGAAAGAAATGCCGCGAGGAAATATCGCCTCTAATCCGCCGGCCAATTCGACAGCTAAAGGGCCAAAAGAGTTATCGGCTCCACGGATTGTAATGGCCCGAATGACGAAGCTCAAGGCACACGATCGCACTTTCGACCTTGAATTTTGGCAAGCACACGACTCCAGAGCACGCCTAAACGCCGCCTGGGAAATGGTCGTCCACTACCACCGCCGCCGAAACCGCCCTGATCATGAACTCCGACTTCAAAGATCTGTTGCGCGCCTTCAACGCAAACGGCGTTAAGTATCTGGTTGTAGGAGGATACGCCGTCATCGAATATACGGAGCCACGCTTTACTAAGGATCTCGACGTTTGGGTGGGAACCAACCGCGCCAACGCCGAAATGGTTTTCAAAGCGCTAACTGAATTTGGCGCTCCATTACAAGATGTGAGCGTCGAAGATTCTACCAACGGAGACAATATCTACCAGATTGGCATCTCACCGGTACGCATCGACGTCATTATGGAAATCCCGGGAGTGTTTTTCGATGAGGCATTCGAACGCCGTAATGAGTCGGACTTCGAAGGAGTTACCGCGCACGTCATATCCCGCGAGGACTTGATAACAAATAAGCTTGCCGTAGGCCGAGCGCAAGATCGGAAGGACGCGCGGCTCTTAACACAAGCAAGTGGGATCACTCCAACGCCCTCCAAGCGAAGTGTTTCTCCTAGAAAGCGCAAGCCCTAATCACGATTCACGGTTGTCCCTTCCACCGAGAGTATCCCGACTGCTTACTGGATTGCTTGGAAGTTCACGACCGCGCTGTCGTCCACCGCAAACCCGCCTCGGTCACCGTCGACCCTGCGATTGTGGTGTGCAAACTGGAAGAGCTGGCTGGCAAGCAGGCTGTGAGGATGGAATAGCGCTTTCCACTGCGCGCGTTCCTTGGCAATTGTATAAAGCCTTCCTGAGTGTGATGACTCGGACATTGGTATTGCATTTCGTCCAGGGTGCGTCTCCGCGCGCAGGTTTTGGTATACTCAGGTTACCATCCACTCGGGAGGCAAGAAATGAACCAACGTCCGATCCGATCCCCCATCACCCGCCGCTCCTTCCTCTCCGGTGCAGCCGCCCTGGCCGCCGGCGCGGCCGGCGCGGGGACTTCGCGCCGAATCCCCCGTCCAGACAAACTCAACCTGGCCGTCGTAGGCGCGGGTGGGCGGGGTGCGGACAATCTGCAGGACTTCGATAAGACCGGCGCTGTCAACGTCGTCGCTTTGTGCGATTGCGACCAAAATCGCGCGGCAAATTCGTTCAAACGATATCCGGATGCAAAGCGATACTCGGATTGGCGCAAGATGTTCGAGGCTGAGAAGTCATTCGACGCGGTGCTCGTCGCCACGCCCGACCACAACCACGCTATCGTCTCCGTCCACGCCATGAACCTGGGCAAGCACGTCTACTGCGAGAAGCCCCTGGCGCACAGCGTCTGGGAAGTCCGCCAGATGGCGAAAGCCGCCGCCGAGAAGGGCGTCGCCACCCAGATGGGGACACAGGGACACGCCTACGAAGGAACGCGTAGAGCAGTTGAAGTCATCCGATCGGGTGCTATAGGCGATGTGGCCGAGCTGCACGTGTGGACCGACAGGCCGGCCGGATGGTGGCCACAGGGCGTCACCCGTCCCAAGGAGACCCCGGCTGTGCCGGATGGCCTGGATTGGGACGTATGGCTTGGCCCCTCGCCGGCGCGGCCCTACAATCCTGCGTACGTCCCCTTCAAGTGGCGCGGCTTCTGGGATTTCGGCACCGGCGCGATCGGCGATATGGGTATTCACAATCTCGACACCGCCTTCTGGGCTCTCGAATTGGGACCACCGTCGTCCGTTGAGATCAAAGATTGCTCACCGTTGTTGACCGGCCCCGAGATGAAGGAGACCGCCCCTTTATGGAGCATAATGGAACTGCAATTCCCGGCGCGCGGAGATAAGCCCGCCGTAAAGATGTTGTGGTACGACGGCGGCAAGCTGCCTCCAAAGGAGCTGTTCCACGGCGAACCGCTCGGAAGTAAGGACGGAGGCTCGCTGGTCATCGGCACCAAAGGCACGCTCTACACCCGCACCTGGCACGGCGGAGAGAATGAGAGCGACATGTTCGTCATGCTTCCCCGCAAGCAGTTCGAAGGCTTCCAGCGCCCAGCCGAAACGATTCCACGGACGGCCAGCCACCACCAGGAATGGGTCGATGCCTGCCGCGGCCAGGGGAAGAGTCTGTCTAACTTCGGATACGCATCCGTTCTGACGGAGTCGCTGCTGCTGGGCAACGTCGCGCTGCGCGTAGGAAAAAAGCTCGAGTGGGATGCGGCTGCCATGCGCGCCAAAGGCTGCCCGGAAGCAGATCGCTTCATCAAGCCCGAGTTTCGGAGAGGGTGGACGATCTAACCAGGACTGTGGGTGATCCCTGCGAAATCCGACTGTAAAATGCGAAGATTCGTCGATCGGCCAAAGCTCGAAGAATTTATGAAGCGCATCGGCGCTCTGTCGAAGTCGCCGGGAGTAATCTACTTCACCGGTGGCTCGACTGCGCTTCTACTGGGAATAAGAGAGCAGACGATCGACATCGATGTGAAATTAGACCCCGAGCCGCAAGGAGCATTTCAGGCTATCGCAGAGTTGAAAGAGTCGCTGGGGGTGAATGTCGAGCTTGCGGCCCCCGATCAGTTCATTCCCCCGCTGCCGGGCTGGCGGGAACGCAGCGTTCCAATCATGACTACTGGAAAGGTCGAATTCAGGCACTATGACTTCTATTCCCAGGCGCTGTCCAAGATTGAGCGTGGCTATGACCAGGATCTTTCTGATGCGCGCTCGCTTGTTGTTAAAGGTTTAGTTGACCCAGTCCAGTTAAGCCTTCTATTCGATCAAATTCGTCCAGACTTGATCAAGTATCCCGCGCTTGACCCGGCCGACCTAGAGCTAAAGGTTTCTAGGTTCCTACGGATTCAGACAGATGATTCAGAAAAGTGACGGCAATCGATGGGGGCATTTTAAAGGCTTGCCAGGCGCG
>JBGPOG010000367.1:0-5043 GCA_041487935.1 Chthonomonadia bacterium
GACGATGGACGATGGACGATGGACGATAGAAAACATGCCGCTGCAAGCCATCGTCCATCGTCCATCGTCCATCGTCCAACCGGCGTTATCGGCTACGGCGAGGGCGGGCTCATAGCATTCTATGCCGCGGCTTGTGACACCCGCATCGATGCCGTCTGCGTCTGCGGGTATTTCGGCCCGCGCGAAGGTCTTGTCAATGAGCCGATTTATCGAAACGTGTTTGGGTTGCTGCGGGAGTTCGGCGACGCGGAGATCGACAGCCTGGTTGCTCCGCGTGCGCTGATCGTCGAAATCAGCCGCCATCCAGAGGTCAAAGGTCCTCCCGCGCCGGCCGGCGGGCGCGGTGGCGCAGCGCCGGGTGTCATTACCAGTCCTACGCCGGACGCCGTCGCCGCGGAATACGAGCGCGGCCAGGCGATGATCCGGCCGCTCAAGCCGATCGTTCCCCGTACGCTCATTACGACGCTCGATGGCAAGGGCGGTCCGGCATCCGAAGGCACGCCGCTCATCTTCCTGCACAACCTCGGCGTCTTTCCTCCTGCAAATTCAATACCTCCTGCGCGAACGGGAACAGTGAAGGCGCTAGCATCTACCGATTCGGAAGAGCGGATGAAGCGGCAATTCCATCAGATTCTTGAGCATACGCAGAACCTGATGCGAGAATCACCCTACCGGAGGGCCGAGTTTTGGGCGAAGGCGGACGCCTCGAGCGTCGACAAATGGCGAGAGACTTCGCGCCCTTACCGGGATTACTTCCGGGACGAGGTCATCGGCCGATTGCCGGCGCCCGCCATTCCGCCGAACGCCCGCACGCGCGTCATCTACGACACAGCGAAGGTGCGGGGTTACGAGGTTGTGTTGGACCTTTATCCTGGCGTATTCGCCTACGGCATCCTGCTGCTGCCCAAAGACCTCAAGCCCGGGGAGAAACGGCCTGTAGTCGTCTGCCAGCACGGACTCGAAGGGCGCCCTCAGGATGTTGCGGATCCGGACAAAGAGAACCCGGCTTATCATCGATATGCCTATCGCCTGGCGGAGCAGGGGTTCATTACCTACGCGCCGCAGAACCCCTACATTGGCGAAACGCGCTTCAGGCAGGTGCTGCACCGGGCACAGCCACTGGGGCTAACCTTGTTCTCGTTTAACGCGCGACAGCACGAACGCACGCTGGACTGGCTCTCGTCTCTGCCGAATGTCGATCCGGAGCGCATCGCTTTTTATGGACTGAGCTACGGTGGCAAGACCGCCATGCGTATGCCGGCATTGTTGGAGCGCTACTGCCTTTCGATCTGTTCAGCGGATTACAACGAATGGATATGGAAGAACACTTCCGCCCGCAGCCAATACAGCTATCTGATCACCATGGAGTACGACATGCCCGAGTGGAACCTTGCCAATACGTTCAATTACGCCGAGATGAGCTGGTTGATCTGCCCGCGGCCATTTATGGTCGAGCGCGGCCACGCGGACGGAGTCGCGCCCGATGAATGGGTGGCCTACGAGTTCGCGAGAACGCGGCGGCGCTACGATCTGTTGGGTATCGGTGACCGAACGGAGCTAGAGGTCTTTAACGGACCGCACACCATTAACGGAGTGGGCACATTCGAATTTCTGCACAAGCACCTGAACTGGCCGGCTTCACGGCGTCCCTAAATCCATCGTGTCCGTTCCGGAGCGGTAGCTGGCGTCTACGCCCTTTTTGGGGTGGACCAGGCAGTAAACGATATCTTCGCCGCTGAGCAAGATCAGCATGTCGCTCGCCAGTCCAAGCAGGTAATTCTTTCCAAGAAACTCTACTTTTGGGTGGACCTTGAATACAGGCATATGGCTCTGGTTTCGCAGCGACTTGGTGAGATGAGGATCGAGGCCCGAGGCGATCTTGTGAATGGAGAGAATGTATGGCTTTTCCGGATACGGCGTGGAAAACCGGCAAAGGTGGGTTTCCTGCCGCCACTTGAAGAGCCCGAGCAGATGTTCCTGATGGTGGTCAGAGTCTCGCGTTGCGAGCATCAGCATCTCTTTTGCAGCCGTGTCGTACATGGTCTTCGGGGAATCCACTATTCAGGCCTCCGGTGGTGAACATTTCGCATTAGGCATCATCCGAGGTAATCAGAGAATACCTCACATCCGTCATGCTGCAAGGATGTGCGTTTAGCCCTGCTCAGCGCAACCTGTGAGATCGAAAGCATCCTTTCAGGATGACGGGATACGATGACTTCGCCGATTCATGCAATTACATCACGCCCCGTCACGCCTCACGCCTCACGCCTCATGCAACAGAATACATCTACCGGGCAAACAAGTCAAGCGATCGGGCTGTTCGGAATTATCGCCGGCAAATCCCTGCAATCCCTACAGGAACCCGCCGGAAAAGGCAATAATCTACGGTGTACGGAGCAAGCGCGCCGACGCTGGTGACCTAGAAGTTACAGGCTCCAACAGAGGATGGCGTGTGCGGCGAACGATGGGCACGAACGCTGCGCCTGTAATACCAAATGCCAATCGAATACAGCCGTCGAATGACGGACAGTGATATCCATGAACTGCTGAGACAGTACAAGACATCCCGATCCCGGGAAATTAGAGATAAGATCGTAATGCAATACACGAACCTCGTCGAAAGCGTCGCAAGGCGCTTCGCGGGGGCTGCGGAGCCGGTTGAAGACCTGGTTCAAGAAGGTTTCATCGGCCTCATCACCGCAGTGGACGGATACAATGCCGATAAAGGAGTGAAGTTCAGCACCTATGCGACGCACTTCATCATCGGCCAAATTAAACACTATCTTCGCGATAAGGGCAAGATCATCAAGGAGCCTGCCTGGCTTCAAGAGCTGAACCAGAAGGTTACGAAGGTTATGGAATCGCTCTCCCAGGAACTGGGACGCGTTCCGACCAACGCGGAGATAGCCAAGCTTATGGGGATGCCGGAGGAGAATATTACAGAGCTCCTCACGACCCGTGAGGTATTCAAAGTTGCGTCTATCGACGGCGGAGGAGACCAGGATGACGACTCTTCCACGTCTTACGATATCGACCGTGTCAAGACCGACCGGCAGGTAGAGTTTCAATTGCCGGTGGAAGAGAAACTGGTTCTCGATACCGCGATGAAGAAGCTGAAGGACCTGGAACAGGCGGTCATTCAAGAATTCTATTATCGAGGCAGGAACCAGACTGAGATCGCCCGCAGTCTTGGCATCTCTTGCAACTATGTGTCGCACATTTTACGCAACTCGACGAAGAAGCTGCGCAAAATTCTCGCGACCGACGATCTGAAGGAGTCCCAGCGCGAACAGGCGCTCGCTCAACACCGATCAGACGATAGAGTGGGCGGAAACGACGATGTTACGGTCGTTGACAGACAGACGCGGCTGTATAACCGTAGTTATTTCGACGGCCGCCTGGTAGAAGAGATAAATCGGGCAAGCCGGCACGAGTTCCCGGTAGCCGTGCTGCTGGTGCGCCTGGAAGGGCATTCGCAGATCAGCCGGGCATACGGAACTATCCGTTCGGAGGAAGTCTTTCGCCACGCCGCGTACACAATCGGTGACACGGTAAGGCGCGCGGATATTGTAACCCGGTTCGACAATCAGACGTTTGGTCTGATCTTGCCGCACACCGGAGAGAATGCAAAGAACGTCGCCGATCGACTACGCTCTGCTCTGGCCGATTGGATTCGCGGCGAGCGATTGAATACCGGCCGCGCTCCGATCGAGTTGTTGGTTGGCGTCGCGTGCTGGCCTGGCGAAGTTGTCGAAGCGAGTGAGATAACCTCGGCGGCTGAGTCGTCGTTAGCCGCTGTTGAAATCGAAGAAATGAGTCTCGCTGCCTGATTGTGCCGGGCAGCGTTAATATAATGAGGCCCTTTCGCTGGACGTTTCCGCGGAAGGGCCTTTCCTACTCTTAGCGCCTGTCGATCCACGCGCTGCAATACCAACACGGTCTTGTAACTTGGCGTTAAGCCAAAATCTCCGGATGGGAAGCGAGTGGCGTTATTGCCGCGAAAGGATTGCAGCCCGCCTCTGGCGAATTACACGCAACAGAATTCGACCGGAAGGCAGGTTTGCGAACGCGCGCGATGCCACTCGTTTGGGCTTGTATTGCGCCGCACGGCGGAGAACTCATTCCAGAATTGTGCAACGGCAACGCGGAACGAATGCGCGTGACCCGCGAGGCGATGGAGGAACTCGGCCGCCGGTGCCGGGCGGCCTTGCCCGATACGATCGTCGTCTATACGCCGCACGGGCACGAGGTCCCCGGGCATGCGTGCATTAGCGTCACAAAAACTGTCCATGGGATATTGGAAGGCGAGGATAACCGGCGAGTATCGGCGGACTTCGCCGTAGACGCCCGCTTTGCATTCGACCTGTGCGAGCGAGCGAGCGCTCGCTCCGTACCAACGGCTCAGGCAGCGTATCTTTCCGACGAGACGATCGCTCCGATGCTGCCGATGGACTGGGGAGCCCTGGTGCCGCTCTGGTTCATGGGGCACAATTACGAGCCGCGCCCGCAAGTCGTCGTAGTCTGCCCGTCACGCGAGCTCAGCAGAAGACAATTGGTGGCATTCGGACAGGCTACTGCCGAGTCAGCCAGCCTCACCAACCGGCGGATCGCGCTGATTTGCAGCGCGGACCAGGGGCATGGACATTCCGCGGACGGACCGTACGGGTTCGCGCCTATGTCACCCTCTTATGACCGGGCCTATTGCCAGACCGTCCGCGAGAACGCTTTGCACCGGCTGCTTCACTGGCGCGAGGACTGGATCGAGGCCGCCCTTTCGGACTCATACTGGCAGACCCTCATGCTTTACGGCGTGATGACACAGATTCCAATGAACGCCGAGATGCTCTCGTACGAAGCGCCGACGTACTTTGGGATGCTGTGCGCGGAGCTCCGACCCAGATAGTATTAGGCTCACTGTAGGTTTAATAGGACATATATGACAGATCCGACCTATCTCCAATCCAACAATCTCTGTAACCTCCTCGGCATTCAGATCCCCATCCTCCAGGCCCCTACAGCGTCCATCGCAGGGCCGGAACTGGC
>JBGPOG010000368.1:0-5036 GCA_041487935.1 Chthonomonadia bacterium
CGTCCAATTCAACGGGGCTGATCCGATGCGGCGCCCGCTGGTACGATCCGGAGATGGGGAGGTGGCTGAGCCGGGATCCGATTGGGTATGACAGCGGGCCGAATCTGTTTGAGTATTGCAATAGCGCCAAGCCACTGATTTCGACAGGTCGCTTGCTTGACGTGAGGCCCGCCCTGAAATTGAGATCGTCCGCCGCAGGAGAAAGCGCGCCGTCCCCTTCGAGGGAATACACGCTTGCTTTTCCTTCCGATCCTCGGGACACGAACAACGACCAGCCGGAGTCAGCCTTACTGCCGCCACCCTGTTCCAACGGAAGAAATGCCGGACCGAGGGCGAGCCCGCAATACAGACCCTCCTTCTTGCCTCCGGAATTCGGTATCGTTTTGTTGAACGGCAACTGGGAAACAAGATACCGATCCCGCGCGCCCAGAACCGAAAGGAACTGCCGGTATCCTGTATTCGTTACCACGATATACCGACCGTCTGGGCTGAGGGCCATGTTAGTAGGGAAGCTTCCGACCTCCGCCTGGCGGCCTGTGGGAGTTATCGAACGGCCGGTAACGAGCGGCGTCTGCGCCCGGCACGGTAAAATCCAGGCTAACGAAACAGAAATCCCGAACAGAATTGGGGGTCGTATTCCCATGTTATCAATCCATCTTCATGCATTGTCAGTAAAATCTAGCTTTTATTCCAAATTCACCCGGCGATGCCCATTTCCCTTTCAATTCACACTGGTCCTTGCGCTCTCCGCCTTGCTCCTGCTGATGCCCCCACGCTCTGGCAAGGACACCGTAGGAGCGAATACGCTGCTGGGGCTGAAGCTTGCAATCGGACCTGGCGGCCAGCTCATCGTAGGCGGCTTCGATCCGGCGCGCGCGGCAGATGCGGAGAAAACGGCAAAGCAGCTTGACGCGGCCATGCCGGGGCTCAAATCGCTCGGCGTGACGAGCCACGAGCTCTACATACGCTGGAACCTCTGCGAGCTCCAACCGGGCAAATTCGACTGGAGCGTCTACGACCGCTTCGCCGAAGTCTACCGCAAGCACGGGATGAAGTGGGTTCCATTTCTCATCTGCGGATCAGCCTATAGCCTGCCCGATTGGTACTACAAGAAGCCCGGCTCCCAGGGTTACGTCTGCCTGGAGCACGGGAAGGAATCTGACGTTCAATCGCTCTGGAACCCCAGACTGCGCGAGCGCGTCGCGCGCTTTATTAAGGCGTTTTGCGACCACTATCGGGAGACAGGACTGATCGAATCGATCCTCCTTGGGGTTTCCGGGAATTACGGCGAGTGCATCTATCCGGTTTCGGGTAACGACTGGACGGCCGACATTCACGGTCCTTATCACTCCCATCCGGGCTTCTGGGCAGGAGATAAGTACGCCCAGGAGAGCTTCCGCGTCTGGTTGATGAACCACTATTCCGGCAACGACCGCCTGCGGGATGCGTGGGGGCCAACCATGCGCGGGGTCGATTACATAAAGCCGTTCCTGAAGAAGGACGCGCCGAACGAGCGGGCTTGGCTGGATATGGTGGATTGGTACATCGATTCGATGACCGACTACTCCCGCTTCTGGCTGCGCGAGACCCGAAAGAACTTCCCGAAAGGAGACATCTATCTCTGCACGGGCGGGCACGCGCCGGCAGAGCACGGCTCGGATTTTGCCAAACAGTGTAGGGCCGCAGCGGAGTTTCACGCCGGAGTTCGTATCACCAACGAGGCCAGCGACTACCGCCTTAACTTCTCATTGACCCACTGGGTAGCCTCTGCCGCAAGACAGTATGGCGCGTATTTCAGCTTCGAACCGGCGGGAGGCGTCGATGCTAAGGGCGTTGTGGCGAGGGTCTACAATGCCACTGCGTCCGGCGCAAAAGGGCTGCATTACTACTACGGCAACCTTTTCGATTCGCCCGAAGCGCAATCGAACGCGACTCGATGGCTCCCTGAATTCCAGCAGCGGAAGCCGGTTACGGAAATCGCGGCGTACTATCCGGAAACCCATATCAAGCTGAACGGGAACGACTTCTTGCCGTTCGTCCAACCGCTGCGCGATCGTTTCGATTTCGGTTTCCTCAGCGACTCACAGATTGCCGATGGCGGACTCAAGCACGTCAAGGCACTCGTCCTGCTGCAGGGAAACATCGCAGAGTCTCGGACCTGGCAGGAAGTCAATGAATGGGTTAAGAAGGGCGGACTTCTACTGTACCCCGAAGGGATGGGCCGCCTGCGAACGGTGGACGGCAGTGATGCGCCCTACGAGCTTCTTTTCGGCCGGAGCGCGAAAACCGGCAAAGGCCGTGCGTTGAGCTTCAACGGGCTGGGCAAGAGCGCAGAATATCGGGAGTTCGTGACCAGAACGCTTAAGATCGCGCCCGAACTATCAGCCGAAACCCGTGCGATGATTGTCGCCGACGGCAAAGAAGATAATGCCTTTGTAACCGTTCATCACACCTCCGCCGGATCGAAGCTCTTGTGGTTAAATTCGAATTCCGCGCCAGTTCCAACAAGCAGGGGATCCCTGGCGACGGTTAGCATCTCGGAACATTCGCTTAATCCACTTTAATCCGCGGATGATTCGCAAACAAGAAGGTATCGTTGGATAGATAGCGAATATTTCTTCGGTTTCATTCCCGGAACAATTACCGGACAATTTCGACTAACCAGTAGCAATCCCCGTAGTTTAAGCTTCTATCCGCACTGGCGCAAACTCGCATTCTTTTGTTTGTTGTGTTTAACAGGAGGGTCGCACCTATGTACTGCAAATCGGCTCGATTTTGGGCAGTTTGCCTCGTGGCGCTCATTGCATCGCCCACAACTGCACAGATGCTAACCCCGACTAGCCCCCAATTGCCCGCGAAGCAGCCTGTTCCGCGCATGGATCCGTTTGCAAGAGCTGCGCGAGCTCGGGCAGAGATAACGCGATTGGGTCTTCCGCCTTTGGGGCGCGGACACATCCCGCGGGACGTACTCTTGAAGATGAACCGCGTGATGCCGGGCCAGTACAATGTCAAGTTTAAGCCCGGAGTCGCCAGGGACGCTATCAATAGATTGCATCGATCGGCCGCCGCAAGGCTCGTAGGCAGCATCCCTCAACTCGGCATCCAGACGATATCTCTTCGGGATGCCGCCGTAGCTCTCTACAAAAACAATCCGAACGTCCTCTGGATCGAGGCGAATCCGATGAGATATCCCCTAGTCGCCGATCCCAATGAGCCCCGCTATAATTTTATTGACTACGATATGTCGTTCGACGGCACGTGGGGAACGTGGTCGAAATGGGACGCGCACACGATTCAGGCCGTGGATGCCTGGACCATTTGGCCCGGACAGTACTTCACGTCGGCCGGCGGCAAGGGCACCGCGAGTGTGACGATTGCCATCATCGATACAGGGATCGACGAAACCCACGGGGATTTCATCAACGCCGGAGGGAGCTCAACGAACGCCGCATCGGGCGGCCAACTACTACTCGCGAAGAACGTGACCATTTTCGGCGGCTCGACGACGGCAGGCGCCCACGATGAATTTGGCCACGGCACCCATGTGACCGGAATCGCCGCAGCTGCCACCAACAACAACATCGGCACAATCGGAAACGGATATAACGCGCAAGTGATCAATATTCGCGTCACTGACGCGAACGGGAATGGAACCGCCAGCGACCTGGCCAAAGCCATTATCTACGCAGCGGACAACGGGGCGGTCGTTGCGAACTGTTCGCTTGGAGACTATACCTATTCGCAAGCTGAGCAAGACGCCGTTGTATACGCCTGGAACAAGGGGATGCTCTTCGTGGCGGCCGCAGGAAACGATGCGGCCGACACGGCCGTTCAGCCCGTCTATCCCGCTGCACTGACCCGCGTGCTGGGCGTCTCGGCAACGACGTGGGACGACAATCTCACCAGCTATTCCGACTTTGGAGACGCGGTCGGCATCGGCGCGCCTGGGGGCGATCTCGATTTCAACTTCCTGGCGCTTGTGGGAATCTACAGCACGACGCCGCAGTATACCGTGACTTTGAACGACCCCACATACGGCGTCCAGATGAACTATGATTACTTAATGGGGACCTCGATGGCTTCCCCAGAGGTCACTGGCGCCGCGGCCCTCTATGCGGGAATGAAGGGGTGGCGAACCGCAACTCCAGGCGCTCCGCTAAAGATCTGGCAGGCGTTACAACAGGGCGCGGACCAGATACCGGGCGCCGAGGCGTGGACGCCGTACTTCGGTTGGGGCCGGCTCAACATGTACAACACGATGAACCTCGCCGCGTTCCCGAATCCCCGGGGAGATACGCTTGGCGGTTTCCTCGGCCAGGTCCGTTACAAGGGAACGCCGGTCCAGAACGCGAACATCGTTGCTGTGCCGGTGGGTGGCGGCAGCGACTCTTCGAGCTCGAGCCGAAGCGATGGCGGCTACCGCGTACCGAACATTCCGCCCGGCTTATACAATGCGACGGCGACGTTCTTCGGCGAGTCCCAGACAATAACGAATGTCAACATCCTGGTCGGATGCGACTCTCCGGGTATCGACTTCGACATTGGGACCGCGCAGCTTGCAAGCGTCTCGCTTAATCCGGCAACGGTATCTGCCGGCAGCAACTCCACGGGAACGGTCACACTTTCCAGCGCGGCGCCGGCAGGTGGGTTTACTGTAGCGCTGTCTTCCAACAATGCTAACGTCGCGAAACCTACCGTTACCAGCATTGTTGTTCCAGCCGGCTCCACGACAAAGGACTTCACCGTTTCCACGAGCGCGGTCGCAACCAATACCAACGTCACGATTTCCGGCACGGCGGCCGGAATCACGAAATCCGCCGTAATGACCGTCACGCCGTTTAACGGCGTACGGATCAATTCGGGAGGCACGGCGTATAGTGGCACCACGGGCTTATTCATCGCGGACAACTACTTCACCGGCGGCTCGGCGATCGCGCGAACGTTCCGAACTATCACCAATACCCCAGACCCGACGCTATACTTGACATTACGGGGCGGCCCTTCACAGTTCTCGTACAACGTTGCCGTTCCGGACG
>JBGPOG010000369.1:0-5035 GCA_041487935.1 Chthonomonadia bacterium
AGGGCATGCACAAGGAGGCTGCCGACGGTCTCGACCAATGGCTGAGCCTCCCCATGGATCCGAAAATCGTGCCGGGGGCCGGGGGATTCCATGGTGCCGCAAAGCCGGACCGGCCGCTCGGCCACTTTTCTGACGGACACGGCTGTCTGACCCACGCATCCGGCCCCGACGGCGCTGGCGGGCACATGGACGGTGTCCATGCAATGGGGCCCGGCGCCATCATGTTTGCGCTGGCCGAGCACTTTGAGCTGACCGGCGACATCGAGTGGCTCAAGGCGAACGCGCCGCGCATGAGGGCCAACGCGGAATGGATTCTGCGCCAGCGAAAGCTCCTTGCAAGCGTGATTCCCAACGGAGAGCGACTCTGGAGCCGGGGTCTTCAGCCGGCGCACGTGGTGACACCCGACAGCGAGAGCATGCACATGCAGTTCTACGAGTCGGAGGCGTACTACTGGCTGGCGGTCAAGCGCTTCGCAAAGATGCTGTCGCTGATCGAGCCCGAGGAGGGCGCAAGAATGGCGGCCGACGCGGAGGCCTACCGCAAGGAGCTTGTCGCGGCAATCGACCGTTCCATCGTCCTCACGCCGGTGGCGCCGGTGCGGGACGGCACGTACCGCTCGTTCATTCCTTGCGCGCCGTACGTCCGCGGATTCGCTTCCGGCGCGTGGGGCTGGCTGCGGTGCCAGGGACACGTCGGCGCGATCTATTGGGACACCGTGCAGTCGGCAGACCCGCTGATCAGCCCCGCCGGCCTGCTGTCGCCGCACGATCCGCGGGTGCAGGGCCACCTGGACGTGTTGGAGGATCGGCTGCTGCTGGAGAACGAGAAGGTATTCGCGCGAACCGCCGGATACGACCCCGAGAGGGACTGGTTTTCGCACGCGAGCTGGCAGTATCAGTGCGGGCTGGAGCGGCACGCGAATATCCACTTGGCTGCGGACGACGCTCCGTGCTTCATCCGATCCATGCTCAATCAATACGCGGTGGACATCATGCCGGGCGAGTATACGTTTCGAGAGCACACAACCGGGGGGCCGCCCGACAAGATATTCGAGGAATCGTGCTTCCTCGAACGATTGCGGCAGATGCTGGTGATGGAAGAGGGGAAGCATCTCTGGCTGGCGCGAGCTACGCCGCGGGTGTGGCTCGAGCAGGGAAAGCGGATCTCGGTGAAGAATGCCCCCTCCCACTTCGGCCCGCTGGCCTACGCGATCGAATCGGACGTCGATCACGGCAGGATCACGGCTACAGTGAAGATGCCCGGCCCCCGCAGTACTGCGGGGCCGGCAGCGGTTCTGCTGCGATTGCGGCATCCAACGGCCGCTCCGATTCGCAGCGTCCAGGTGAACGGCAAGCCGTGGCGGGATGTCGATCGTTCCCGGGAAGCCATCCGCCTGACGGGCCTGACGGGCTGGATCACGGTCGAAGCGAAGTACTGAAGCCACGCAGCGATAATCCACAACCCCGCGCAGTAATCGGCCCCTCGGATTCGAGACATGTGTGGTTCCCTTCATTTGGTGCTTATAGACTTGACTAACCGGATTGGAAAGCGGTAGTGTGGCGGTGTGACAGGCAGGCGAATAGTTAGAGAATAGGGAACTTGTCAGCAAGCAGAGTTTCGACGCGCTTCCAATTGCCGCAATCGTCCGTTTTCCCAGGAGGATGGAACCCAAGCACCTTATATCCTCTGGCCTTGAGATATTGCGCGGCATGGCCTTCTATCGCCGCCATTTTGTTCCGACATGGTACATGTTCCTCCCATGTCTTTTGTTCTGCGTATATGGGTCCTATCGCCACCATCTCGAACGCACATTCTGAGCAGATCATTTCTTCGCGCTGCAAGAGTCGATATAGAGCATTTGCTTTCGCGTTCGGTTTGGAATCGAGATTCTGCCCAATGCGCTTGAAGGGGGATGCTGCAAAAGGTGACGCGTTATCGCCTGTGCGTCCAACGTAAAGGCGCCGCTTGCTGTCACTCGTAATTTCCCATATGTAGAGCCAGAATCCGCGCGACAACAGACGCCCGTCGATCTTCATCGAATGGGCACTGAACGTCAGACCATCTTCGTTCACTTCGTCTTCGTTTCCCGTTGCTTGCGCTGTTCCGCTTCTGCCGCGAGTTGGGCGTCAGACTCAGCCTTTGTGGTCGTGAAGATCGCCCGCAAGCCGTCTCTAAACTTCTCGCTGAGCGTCTTTGTGGTTTGTCGATTACGCATCATTAAAATTCAACCTTGCGCTGTGGTCGGTCGTTGCCATTTGTCAGTAGCGGAGGCTGGCCGTCCTTCCAATTGGGGCGTTCGATTCGCAATGACGGGTTGCCAATCAGCCCGTTCTTCTTTAGAATGGCTTCATCATAGGTATGAAGGACGGTGGATCGGCTTATTATGGCCGATGCGATGTGGATACCGTCTTTACCCTTTATCCCACCATACCGTCTAACGATGTCGCGTGCAAGCACACCAACTCGCCTGTCCACCTGAACCAAGATGATAAACGGATTTTCAAAGAAACGCACAATAAGGTGCTCTTGTTCGTCTTCGGATAGCTTCTCCGTTGCCGGTTCGACTTTCGCCACTTCGCACAATGTAAACGCGGACGTGGCAATCTCAATCTCCCCATGCTCTGCTCGGTCGCTCACATGCCGGAGAATGTCAATATGTTCAGGTTTCTCCGCAATCCGGTAGTTGAACGTCATGCTGTCCCAGTAAACTCGTTCAATTTCGGCCATGTGAACAATCTCCCACTAAGAGGCGACGAGATCGGCAAATTGCGGAAGTTCGGAACGGCTAGGAAAGACATAGATTTCCTCGACACGAATTGACGCTGGCGTGCCCAGCCCGGAATAACGTATCCGACCCGAAACGGACACTCGTTTACCAAACGCGGCATGAGCTTCTGCGAGCATTTCAGGCGAGATATGGCACTCAACCCGCTTTCCCGCCACAGAATCCCAAATGGCAAATATGTTCCCTTCGTGAATGGAAAGGGTTTCCAGAATTCCTTCGACACTTCCGAGTTCTTCATGGGGCGGCGGAAGAAGCGCGTCAACGTTTGCGGCGACGCGTTGCGACACGGTGACAGCGTCACCCTCCGAAGGAATCACAATTAGTCGGGCGACATCCCGGTTAAGGACGCTAACAAGTTTCTTTGCACGCTCAAGCGCATTGACTGAAAAATACATCGGTCTTGTCTCTGAACTGCGTTCGATCTGTCGCAGTCCGGCTATCGATGCAGCGATGGTTTGTCGAGCGTAGCCCTGTGGATCTTCGGTAGGACTCAAGGTGACTGTGAGAGGACTGCTAAAGCTGATCGCCGCGATGTGCCAATCAATGACAGATCTACTCTCGGAGACGGCCGATTCAACATCGCGGAGTATCTCCGCGATGTTATCCAAGACTAACACGAGGGAATCGACCGAAAGGAAGTCTATTGCCGCGATCAATCGGACAGTCAATCCATCCACGCTCATAACTTACTCCATAATTGTGCAGCTAGCGACGCATTATAACCGATTTGTGTCTAGCTGTCAAGGCGGACAAGCCCAATTGGTAATATTGCAAGAATTGTGCCATGCTGCTCGGACGAAGCGAATTGTCTTCTATGATGGATTCTCTGTGAGGGTCGCTAGTCCTCGTTCTGTGAGTTCCCTGTAGGTCAGGCGCTTTCCTTCCATACCGCACATTGCCGAATGGAAGCGGCCGGAGTCGTCTGACTTCCGGTTGTTGAATCGAGCGGCTTCTTCCTCAACGTAGGATTGCAGGTGACGGGGATCGATGTGAGTATCGGTTCCGCCGAGCATTCGCTTGAAAAGTGACGAGAAGTTTTCAAGGCTGTTGGTGTGAACTTGTCCTTCGGCGTATTTGACGGTATGGTCTACGCAAGCGTGTTCTAAATCGGCGGAAAGACCCAGATAGCCCTTATGCGCGCCGAGTAGACCTTCGCGCCATATTCGACGTTGTCTTTAACTTCGGCGTGCAGCGTATCTTTGGGGGTATCGGAGATGACCTTCGCTCGGACCTTGGGCGAATCCTTCTCTTTGCCGCGCTCAAGGATTCCCATGACGATCTCTTTGCCGACGGCCCCGCGACCCTGATTCAGTTTCTTGTGAGCGCGCTTATTCCGCTCTTCCCTGCCGATGAAGCTATCGTCGCACTCGACAGGGCCAGAGAACTTTTCGATTGGCCGGTTTTGCATGGCAAGCCGAACACGATGGAGGACGAACCAAGCCGTTTTCTGACAAACGCCGATTGCGCGCCCGACTTCGCAACTTGATACGCCGTTTTTGGCGTTCGTGATTAGCCAGGTTGCTGCCATCCACTTCTCGAGCGGAAGCGGGGAATCTTCCATCAGGGTTTCGACTTTGACGGTAAACTGCTGCTTGCATCCCCGGCATTTCCAGCGGTAGTATTTAGCGAGGAAGGTAACCGACATATCGCCACAACGCGGACAGGCAACGCCGCTCGGCCATCGCACTGAAACCGCAAGATCATGGGCTCGCGTTGGGTCAGCGACATACTCGATTACTTCTTGCAGGGTCTTGAATTCGGTGTTTTCGTTCATGGTAACCATATTATATCACTGTTCGCCCGGTTTGTCAAGTCTATAATTACCCTTCGTTTTGCCGGCAGGAGAGCTTCGCCCCGACACCGGCAGCGGTCCCGGGGCTCCAAGACCGGGACGGTAAATGCTCCGCCCGCCTTGTGGACCGCTTGTCATGCGCGGGCAGCCTGATGTGGGCACAAAGTGTTGGAGGATGTCAGCAATCTTACGGTACGTCCGGGGCCTTCGGCAGCCGCTCCAATTCCCGGATCGTGCGGGCGGGAACCCGGCGTGCCGGCACAGTGAGCGTGCTGCGATCTGCCTTGCCCTGCTCGAATGGCGAGCCGGGCTTGCGGGCGGCTTCGAAGACGGGCGTCAGGGCAGCGTCGTCGCCCTCGGCCATGTAGAAGCAACCATTCAGGACGCCCCACTTGCCGCCTCCCCGCGCTTCCGTCACGTTCGCCAGGTCCTTCGGGGTCGTACCTACCCAGAGCCG
>JBGPOG010000370.1:0-5030 GCA_041487935.1 Chthonomonadia bacterium
CTCCACACTTCCACACTTCAAAACTTCTGCCTGGTCACTCAAGCGCCTCCACCGACTGATCTTGACCTCCAGCGCCTACCGGCAGTCATCCGAATTCAATCCCAGAGCATCCAGAATCGATCCTGAAGATAAGCTTTTATGGCGTTTCCGCCGCCACCGGTTGGAGGGAGAAGCAATCCGCGACAGCATCCTGTCGGTCAGCGGCGAGCTGAACCCCAAAATGGGCGGTCCGAGCGTAATGTCCGAGCTCCCGAAAGGCCTGACGACTCGGGGATATTGGAAAGAGACAACCGATCCGCTGGAGCGCAGCCGCAGAAGCATCTATCTTTTTGTTAAACGCAACTTGCGCTACCCGCTCTTCGAAGCTTTCGACATGCCGGACACCCACGAGCCGTGCGCCAGGCGCGAAGTAACGACTACGGCCCCGCAAGCCCTGATGCTCCTGAACGACAGCGTGATCCTTCGTGCGGCGCAGCATTTCGCGGGGAGAGTGATCGAGGAATCCAGCTCGAGCCAGGCCGAGCAGATAGACACTGCATACCGCCTGGCGTTTTGCCGCCCGCCGAAACCCGAAGAGCGCCAATCGGCCCTTCTGTTCCTGGGAAGGCAGACACGGCTCATCGAGAGGACAATTGACCCGGACGAGCCGCTTCTTCTGCCTGCGCCTACGCCATCAGGCATGGACCCGAACGCAGCCGCCGCGCTGGTAGATTTCTGCCACGCGCTGTTGAACTCGAATGAGCTGGTGTACGTGGAATAGTAGTCTTCCATTGTGAACGCCAAGCCGAAGAATGTCGTGGAGGTTGTTGATGTCTTCGGGGAGATGATATGTTAGAGCCGTGCTCGCTGGGAAAGGCACATAGTTGCAACCCATCCGGAGATTTCCGGTGCACTTACAGAGATCGAGATGACAGTTTCCGAGCCACACTGCGTGTACCGTAGCTCATTGGATCAAGAGACGAAACTTTTTTACCGCCGCGGAGCATCCCAGGGAAAATACACAAACCTCTATTTGAAAGTCGTGGTAAGCTATCAGAGTGTGCCGGCAATGATGAAAACGGCATTCTACACCGGGCATATCACAGGAGACGAGCTGCTGTGGATCAAATTCCCTTGAATACGCACTACGATTCCGAGGCGGACGTGTTCTCGGCTTGGACCTGTCAGCCGGATGAAGTTGTCTGCGTCGAACCCGTGGAGGGAATCGTCCTTCGAATGGACGCGAATACGGACGAGCTCGTCGGATACACGATCATCGATTTTCGAGCTCGGTTCCGAGGCGCTGACGTGGAGGCTATATCCCTTCCGATAATCGGCGCGAAAGCGTTGCTCCCGCTGCGCGCACAGTTGCGCATGCTTCGTGAAGCAGAAACCGTAGCGGCGTAACCAATCCATCGGCCTGGATCTCTTCGAGGGAAGGGATGATGCGATGAGCGATCAACTAACTCTACGGGATTGGCAACCCCACATTCCACGCACAGTCACCCGCCGCGACTTCCTCTTCAAAGCCGGCGCAGGCTTCGGCGCGCTGGCATTATCAGCCATGTTGGCCGAAGATGCCGCCGCGGATTTGGAATTGAGGATTCCAGATCCAAAATCCAAAATCCAAAATCCAAAATCATCGCCGCTTTCCTCGCGGCCTCCTCACTTCGCTCCGACGGCCAAATCCGTTATCTGGCTGTTCATGGAGGGCGGTCCCAGCCATCTCGATCTCTACGACCCCAAGCCTGAGCTAATCAAGCTCGCTGGGAAGCCGCTGCCGCCGTCTTTCGGCAGGCCGATCACTGCGATGGGGACCGGCGATAACGGCTTGATGCCGAGCAAACGCACGTTTAAGCAGTACGGTCAGAGCGGCATCTGGATTTCTGATTGGCATTCCGAGATCGCCAGGCATGCGGATGACCTGTGTGTCATCAAGTCTTGCTGGGCTGACGGGTTGAACCACGTCGGCTCCGTTTGCCAGATGAATACCGGCTCCATCCTCGCCGGACGCCCATCGATGGGGGCGTGGGTCCAGTATGGCCTCGGGACGGCAAACCGCGATCTGCCCGCGTTCGTGATCCTGCTTGACGACAAAGAACCGGTCGGCGGCACCAAGAATTGGAGCAGCGGATTTCTCCCCGCAACTTATCAGGGAACCCAGTTCCGAGCAGACGGCGCTCCTATTCTCGATCTTGCGCCTCCCTCCGGAGTAGGCGATGCGCAGCAGCGTGGCAAGCTGGACTTTCTTCAGGAGCTGAACCGCCGCTACGGCAAGAACCGTTCAGACGATCTGGAGCTCGAGGCCCGAATCGATGCCTATGAGCTCGCATTCCGAATGCAAGCCTCAGCGCCGGAAGCCGTCGACCTCTCCAAGGAATCCGAAACCATCAAACGACTCTACGGCCTGGACAACTCCCTTACTGCAAAGTTCGGCACAAACTGCCTCCTCGCGCGACGGTTGGTAGAACGAGGAGTTCGCTTCGTCCAGCTCTACTGCGGCACTGGCAGCCAGTGGGACGCCCATGTAGACCTCGAAGGCAACCACTCAAAGATGTGCGCGATCTCTGATAAGCCGATTGCAGGCCTGCTTACTGATTTGAAATCGCGCGGGCTGCTCGATTCGACCCTGGTCATCTGGGGCGGTGAGTTCGGCCGGACCCCCATGACCGAAGGCGCCAAAGGGCGCGACCATAATCCCTGGGGCTTCAGCATCTGGATGGCCGGAGGGGGCGTAAAGGCCGGGCAAAGCATCGGGACGACAGACGAGTGCGGCCTGCGAGCCGTCGAGCATCCCATCCACGTGAACGACATTCATGCGACAATTCTTCACCTCATGGGTCTCAACCACTTCCAACTAACGTATCTCCACGACGGCCGAAACGAGCGCCCCACCGTAAACGGTGGTAAACTCGTGGAAGAAGTGTACGCGTAACAAACGCCACCACCCAGGTTCGATAGTCCCATGCCCCGCGACATCATCACCAACCTAGACATGATCAATGAACTCGCCGAGCGCCGGTCGAATGCAAACTGGCGCTTCCGCTCGTTCGTCAAAGGCGAGCTTGACGTGGATGATGGAGAGCTAGACGCCCTCGTCCAGCAAAGAACAGACGAAGTCTGGAAACAGATCGACTGCGCTACTTGCGCAAACTGCTGTCGAACTCTTCAAGTGGTGATTGACGAAGGCGACATCGACCGCCTGGCTCAGCGGCTCGGCGTTTCCGCCAAAGAGTTCACCCGCCAATACGTCTCCAAAAGCGAATGGGGCGATCAGATCATCAATCGGCAGCCCTGCCCATTCCTTAAAGACAACCTTTGCTCCGTCTACGAGGATCGACCCAAATCGTGCCGGGACTTTCCCTACCTTCATTCGCCCGGTTTCCGCAGTCGAATGATGATGATGGTGCAGAACACTGGCATTTGTCCCATCGTGTTCAACACCGTCGAAGCGCTTAAGGACAACTTGGGCTTCCTGCGCCTCCAACGCGAGAAGAAACGCCGCTGACGGGACGAACGTGCAGCCTGTAACCGAGCAGAATGCGGACCTCGCTGAACGTAGACACCTCGATACGATCGTAGACATTTGCGGCCTCGGTCCGATCCGTTCTATTGAAGCCCCCACGCGCGGAAGCGTCAACCGCTCCGTTACACTGGGTCATACGCGGGCAAAGAACGAGAAGGCGGCGAAGCCTTCGAGATAGGTTGATGATCCGGATCGGCGTAGCGACTATTCCGACTAAGTTGAATGGCCTTTCAGCTCCTCGACGATCCGCTCCATTGCCATCGCCCGCGATCCCTTAATCAGGACCAGGTCGCCGGGCAGCAGCAATCCGGCGATTTGTTTTGCCGCCTCCTCGGTGGTCGCGAACGAGACCGTTCGTTGTGGAAATTGGGATGGCGAATCGGCTGCCGTCCGAGCAATTTCTTCGGCGCCGGCGCCGACGGTTATTAGAAGCGCAATCCCCTCTTCACCAACGCGCCAACCGACCAACCGATGGTATTCGCGGCTCTCGCTGCCCAGCTCCCGCATATCCCCAAGGATTGCAACCGAACGCCGGCGTTTTCCCGCAATAGACGAGAGGGTTTCGAGGGCAGCGGCGATCGAATCGGGCGCGGCGTTATACGCGTCGTTTAGAATCGTGATCCCGCGATCGATTTCCAACGCTTCCATCCGCATCGCCGGAGCGCGAAACGAGCGGAGTTGCTCGGCTGCCTCTTCGAGCGAAATCCCAAGAACAAAACCGACCGCGCAAGCCGCCGCCGCGTTGGCCACGTGGTGCGCGCCCGGTACTCCGAGCTCAAATGGACACTCATTCACCCTAAACCGGGATTTCCCGGCCTCATCGAACGAGATTTCGTGAGCGCAGAAATCTGCCAGCGGGCTTCGGCCAAACGTTAACGTCGAGCAAGGGCAGCGGGAGATCAGGTAGGTTACGTAATCATCGTCCGCATTCACGATTCCATGCCCATCATGCGGTAGAGACTCCAACAGTTCCGCCTTAGCAGCGGCAATAGCATCGCGCGAGCCAAGCAGCTCTAAATGTGAAACTCCGATATTCGTTACAACTCCAATGTTAGGCTTAGCTATTTCGGCAAGGCGCGCAATCTGACCGGACCCTCGCATCCCCAGCTCGACCACCGCCGCTTGGTGAGAGCGATCCAAGTCGAAAAGCGTTTTTGGGACTCCAATTTCGTTGTTAAAGTTATTAATGCTAACCTGTACACTAATCCTTGGTGCAAGAACGGTTGCGATCATCTCTTTAGTCGAGGTCTTGCCGACGCTTCCCGTCACACCAATCACTGGGAGGTCGAATTTGGATCTGTAGTGTCCGGCCAGATCACCGAAAGCGATCAGCGGGTCGTTAACGACAAGCTGTGGGCCACCCGCGCCGTCCACAATGCGATCGACTACCGCAGCAACGGCGCCCCGCGCAAACGCCTGCCCGACATAGGCGCGCCCGTCGGAATTATCCCCGCGTAGAGCAAAGAACACCGAGCCGGCAACGGGTTCGCGCGTATCGGTCGAAACGCCCTCTACCATGCCATCC
>JBGPOG010000371.1:0-5028 GCA_041487935.1 Chthonomonadia bacterium
AAAGCAGGTCCCTCACAACGACGGTTCGGGATGACGGAAATGCTGCGTTTTGTCGTTACTTGCAGTGTTGCCGGCAGCATCAATTGCTCGGAACTGCTTGGTTTGTATTGCGGTCTGTCCGCGCACCGATGGGATGATGTGTTCGAGGGCAAACGGTTCGGTGGCGAAAGCCAGGGGGCAGCGGCAATACTCGCACAATCCGCGCGGGCGGCGTATAACGGCCAGCCGAGTGCGGCGTGGAACGCCCTTAGACAACCCCCGGCGCTTTCAGCCCAAGCTGCTTCATGAGCGTGTCAACCGATACGCCGCGGAGTTGAGCCAGCTCGCCGAGTGCTTGCAGGCGGCGTACGGTGAATGCCTCTGATTCATCCAACAGGCGCAGCAGTTCCTGGCGCTCTTTGGGGCTCAAAGCGAATTCATGGCGCTTCGACTGCAGCCGGTCGAACTGCTCCTGGAAGCCCGGACGCTTCTCGCGATAAATCTCATGAAGTAGCTCGGTTTCCCGATTTGAGAGATTGGGGGCGCGGCGGCGCGCCTGCAAATGAAGCATGGTCCGGGTTATCTTCTCAGCCTCAGCGGGCTCCAGTTGTTCGAGGGCCGCCATCAGTTCGCCGGGCGTTAGCTTTCGCTGGATGGATGCGACAGCCATGATTTGCTCGCTCGTGTTTGCGATCGGGTAAGCCGGTTCGCGGCTGGCCGATGGATTCGATGGTCATTTGGATTGTACTCCGCAATTGGCGAGTCTCTAAGGGCGGTTGGCGACGTGTAACCGTTCATCATCGGCGGTTGGTCGCGCCGATGGGCTGTAGGGGTGAACGTAAACGATTACGACGACCTATCCCACCGACTTATCATCCCCGCCCCAAACTACTCATCACCATCTCCGCCAACTTATGGCCGTCGGCGAGCTCGATGTCCTCAGGCACTTTCTGGCCTGTGGTAATGTAGCTTACGGGGATGTTGCTCGATGCGGCGACGGTAAAGATCGTTCCATAAGCAACCGTTTCGTCCAATTTCGTGAATAGCAGGCGATCGATTCTTGTTGCGGCGGAGAAGCGCTCGATCTGGTCGTTCAGGTCGCGAAGTTTCGTAGACGCTGCTAGAACGAGGTGCGTTTCGATTTCCCCGGTTCCCAAAACGCTGCGCAGCTCGTTTACCTGCATCGAATTCTTCTGGCTGCGTCCGGCGGTGTCCACGAGGATTAGGTCGCGGTCCGCCATCGCTGCCAAGGAGCTCGAAACCTCTGAGGGCGAATGGGCGACCTTGATCGGAATGTCCATAATCTGGCCGTAGGTTTTTAGCTGCTCGACTGCTGCAATCCGATAGGTGTCGACCGTCAGGAGGCCGACTTTTCGCTTGTCCACTAGCGCGTATTGGGCCGCGAGCTTTGCGACGGTCGTTGTTTTACCGACTCCCGTTGGACCGACCAAAGCGACCGCTTTCGCGCATCCATTAGTCAGTGAAATTGGCCCGGAAAATAGGATGCGATGTGCCATATAATCTCGAAGCGCCGAAATGGCCAGCGGGTCCCGGGCTTCCGGAGACCATGCTCGCACGTCAGGAAGGTTCTCCAATAGCTCCTTTGCCAATTCCTGCGGCACCTCGGCTCCCAGTAATGCAGCGTAGAGTTTAGGGAATTGGGCCGGCGCCGATTCACTCACGACCGCCGCCTGCGGCTTGGCCGCGCTAACGGAGTGCCTGACAGCTTCCATTCCCACGCGAAGCTCGCGAAGCTCACTCTCGAGGCGCGCGATCTTCTGGTTTGCAATCGGATCGACGACCGACGTGGAGGCCGAAGCCCTGGTCATGGGGATGCCTGGTTCAACCTGCCGGATCAATTGCGCGGGAGCCGCCTGAGAGCGCGCCTGCGCTGCAGCTCGGGGAGCCGGACGATTTTGATTTGGCGGTTCGTCGACCGTTATGCCGATTGCGGCGGTCATTTTGACGGCGTCGCGTGCGCGCCAGCCCATAATCCCTCCGCGCCGAACTTTCTGAGTTTCGAGGATCACGGCCTCCGGGCCAAGGTCCGATCGAACTTGATTCAGGCAGTCCTTCAATGTTGGGGCTTCGAATTCCTTGATTTTCATGCAGCCATCTCCGGGACAAACTGTTCGGCGAACTCCCGCACGTTGACGGTGCCGATCGCGCGGATTTCGATGTTTTGTACGATCTCGTTGTATGCCATGACCGGCAGCGCCGGCAGGTTGCGCTCGATCAAACGGCGCAGAGCGAGGCGAATCTGCGACGAACACAGGACCACCGGCGTATAACCGAGCTCGCCGGCGCGCGAAACTTCACTGGATAGAGATTGAATTAGAGAAGTGGCGAGAGTGGGTGCGATCGCGAGGACGGCTCCTCCAGGCGTCACCTGGAGCGACTCGCGCAAGTGGCTCTCCAGCTCGTTCGCCAGGGCCAGGACCGGAAGCGTGCCGGAGCCATCCGTGTGCTGCTTGCAGATTTGCCTTGCGACGGCGGCCCGTACGTACTCCGTAAGCTGGTCGATATCGCGATTGCGTGGCGCCCAGTCGGCAAGGGTTTCCAGGATCGTGCCCAGGTCGCGAATGGATACCCGCTCTCGAAGCAGGTTCTGGAGCACCTTTTGAACCTCTCCCAATGACAATAGAGTGGGGATCAACTCCTCCACGGCCGCCTTGTTTTGTTCCTTTACGTGATCGACCAGCGCCTGAACTTCCTGACGGGTGATCAGCTCGTGGGCATGCTGCTTGATAATCTCAGTGAGGTGCGTTATGAGCACCGAGCTAGGTTCCGCGACGATATAGCCGGACATCTCCGCCCGATCCTTCAGTCCCCGATTGATCCAGATCGCCGGACCGCCGAAAGCCGGCTCGGTTGTCGGAACTCCGTCCAAAGTCTCGATCGCCGTCCCTGAGTCCATTGCCAATAGCTGCCTGGGCATCAGGTCGTTGAGCGCCACGACCTGATCTCGGATTTTCACCGCATACTGGTTTGGCCGGAGCTGGAGGTTGTCTTTGATGCGGACCATCGGGAGGACGATTCCAAGCTCGAGGGCGATCTGGCGTCGCGCTCCCCCCACCCTCTCCGCGAGGTCTCCGCCGTCATCCGGCAGCGCCAGCGGCACCAGGCTGGATCCGAGATCGAGCAGCAGCGCATCGACTGAGAGCAGCTTCATGGGGTCTTCCGCGGGAGCCGGTCTTGCGCGCTCGGCCTGCTGATGAGCGAGTGCTACCGCGGTCTGGCTTTTCTCCGTGCGGAGAAGAACAACGGCCACGGCCGTAACCAATCCGCCGACAAGCAGGATGGGAACCTTCGGGAAGCCGGGCACCAGGAATAGCGCGAAGAGGAGGCCCGCGGTCAGCATCAGCGGGCGCGAGCGCGCCATCATCTGGCTGAAGAACTCGTGCCCCATGTTCGAATCGGAAGCAGCCCTCGTTACCATAAGGCCTGTCGCGACTGAGATCAGAAGCGCGGGAATCTG
This sequence comes from Chthonomonadia bacterium, assembly GCA_041487935.1. GTDB lineage: Bacteria > Armatimonadota > Chthonomonadetes > Chthonomonadales > CAJBBX01 > JBGPOG01. Next base: position 3,458 of record JBGPOG010000371.1, read on the forward strand.
GCTGACCAGGCCTTCGCCGACCGTTAGAAGGGTATAAGTCTGTAGGATTGAAAGCGCATCCGATTGCCCTTTGAGCATCCCCATCACGAAGCCGCCGACGATGTTGATGAGGATGATCAGAACTGCCGCAATCGCATCGCCTCGAACGAATTTGCTCGCGCCGTCCATCGCCCCGTAGAAATCGGCTTCGGCTGCAATTTTCTTCCGTCGGTCGCGAGCCTCGGATTCGTCGATCAAGCCGGCATTCATGTCGGCATCGATGGCCATCTGCTTGCCGGGCATTGCGTCCAGTGTGAAGCGGGCGGCCACCTCTGCGACGCGTCCCGCGCCATTCGTAATAACTACGAACTGGATGACAACCAGAATCGAGAACGCGATAACGCCGACGACAAAATTGCCTCCGAGCACGACCTGGCCGAAGGCATTTATAACATGGCCGGCTGCGCCCGTAGCAAGGATCAACTTGGTGGCGGCGACATTCAATGCAAGCCGGAAGAGAGTCGTTACGAGCAGCAATGAGGGGAATACGCTGAACTGCAGGGGTTCGGTCGCGTACAAAGTGATCATTACGATCGTAACGGAAACCGCAAGGTTGAGGACGATGCAAAAATCGAGCAGCCAGGCCGGCATGGGCACGATCAGCATCCCGACAATCGTCAGGACGGCTACGGCCATCAATATATCGCTATATCGGCTGAGACGGTTGGCTGGGGCGGCTGGTGCAATAACAGCCATGGTTTACGCTCTCCGGAAGTGAAAAGTGAATTTGCCAGGCACCGCCATTCGAGGGCGGCGGCGCATCCATGCGTTCGAGTTGCGAGACTTAAGCTCCGGAGCCGGCAGCGCCATCCATGCGCCCCGCGAAGACCGTGTCACCCCGAGCTTTCCCCGTAATTGTCGGACCTGCGAACAGGTATCTTTAGGGGCTGGGCTCAAAGGACATTCTGAAATGATTGCGGAAGATATGTCCGCAATTCGATACTTCGCCGCCATATCGCAATTTGATTGGCTAATTTGGGATTAGTGCGGATAACGTTCGCATTGAAGCTGGATTTGTGGTTTGGCGTAACTGCTCATGAAATCTGCCAAGCTTAGAATCGAGATGTTCGGCGGCCTGCGCGTCAGATCTGACGGGGAGATCACCGCCGACATGCCTCCCCGCCAGGCCAGTCTTCTCCTGGCCTACCTCGCGCTGCACCCCAACCGGGCCTTTACCCGCGATGAGCTTTGCGCGGTCTTCTGGCCGGAAGATGGAGAAGAAGAAGCCCGGCAGAAGCTTCGCCACTCCCTGCACGTATTACGCAGCCAATTCCAAGGTCCGCTTGGTGCTTGCTTCGAAATCCTTCTCGCAACACGAATAAACGTGCAGTTGAATACGGAGGCAGTACAGACCGACGCCGCGGGTTTTGAAGAGATGCTGGAGACCGCCTCACGAGCCACGGATCTGCCTGAACGGATCGAGCTCCTCTCCGGGGCGATTGCTCTCTACCGGGGCGAACTCCTGCCGGGATTCTATGAAGAGAGCATCCTGGCGGCGCGGGACCGGCTGGAGGAAGCGCGCCGCGCCGCCC
>JBGPOG010000372.1:0-5027 GCA_041487935.1 Chthonomonadia bacterium
ACACACGATGCCTTCTTCAGCGCGTCTGCCTGCTATGCACAGGCGCAAGAGTCTGAGCGCTTCTTCAGCCTTGCAGAGCAGGCCGGAGTACGCTCCCTGCGCATGCCGTTCGAGTGGTACGAGATCGAGCCAAGCGAGGGCCGGTTTGTCTGGGACAAGTACGACCGCATCGTAGCGTGGGCCGATAAACACGGGGTAGAGCTGATCCCGACCTTCATCTGGGAGAAGGCGCAGCCCGCTTGGGCTGGTCCCGGCGAAGTCCAGGCAGGTTCTAGCAGCCAGCGTCACCCGCCCACCGACATGGCGAGGTGGAGTCGGTTCGTGGCGGCGATCGTAGGCCGCTACAAGCGGAGCATCCACTGGTGGATCCCCGCAAATGAGCCCAACCTCGCACGCTACTGGCACCCCAAACCAGACCCGGTGGCCTATACGGATCTCCTGCGCGTAACCCGCGAGGCGGCGCGGAAGGCGGACCCGAAAGCGAAGCTGTTGGGCATAAGCGCGTCCGGTGTTGACCTGGGCTACTTGGAGGAATGTTTCAAGGCCGGCGCACTTAACTACTGCGATGCCGTGGGCATCCACCCTTACATCTGCCCGCACGACCCGGACGAGCGGATTCCGGTTAACATCCTGGATCCCGGCTCGCGAATCGGGACCTGGCGTGAAGGGCTGCGCGCGGCGCGCGACCTCATCGGCAAATACGGCGGCCGCCAGAAGCTCTGGTTGGATGAGGCGGGGCAGCCCTATCGCGATGACTTCATTGCGCCTGACTGGGGACGTCCGGAGCCAATCGCGGCTGCGATCCTCGCCAAGGAACTGATCGAGGCCCGCTCCAGCGGGTGCGTGGACCGCGTCCTCTGGTTCTCGTTCTTCGGCGGTGAGTACGGCTCGTTCGCCCTCGTACGCCCCGACGGCAGTCCATCGCTCCCACTGGCGGCGTTCTGCGCGGCGCGGCGCTTCCTGAACGGATCCGTACCCGTTGGTGATGGGCATCGCGGTCCAGGCGTCTATTCTCGCCTCTTTAAGACACCGGCCGGCCGGCTCGAGGTCGTCTGGCGGCCAAACGGCAAGGGCATTTTGACTCGAAAATCCGGCCAGAATGCCTACGATCTATACGGTTTCACCATCGATTCGCGCGCGCTCACGTTGGGCGCCGCTCCGATCTATATCTCGTCTCGGTAACCCACGTCCGGATACGCGGCCGGATAAATGTGCTTGCTGTCGCACACTCTGATAAATAATCGGAGCGGCGGCTTTTGCGACACTCCGAGCAAGCCCAACCACATCCTGTTCGCCCCGCCCTGCCTCACCTGTGCACTGACACCGTGCCCGGTATTTCTACTCGGCTAAACGCATGAAACAGTTTAACCGGGCCTATGGTTGCGTAATCAATGGCAGCCAAACGTCATTTCCAGTGGCAAATGCTCTTTGCCGGGTCTTGCCGTTCCGGGAGATTAACAAGAGGGGTTTTCAGCGCGAACGGGGAATTGATTCTTCACACGTCGTCACGCGATTTCAAGCCGAAGACCACTTGACGCAAACGCGCCGCGATTTCCTACAATCCGTTGCCGGTCCTACCCTTGCGCCGAACCCAGAACAATCCCTCTGGTACCACGATTTAAGGAGTTCAATTTCGTGAAGAAGAATTCGCTTTGCTCTCTCCTATTTGTTTGCCTGGCGCTGTCGTCCTTTAGCGCGGCCCTTGGCGCGCCAAAGGACGATGCCACCATCCTACGGGATGATTTTGGAATTCCGCATATCTTCGCGAGGACTCTGGAGGCCGCATCGTATGCCGCGGGTTATGCGCAGGCAGAAGACCGCTTGGAAGAGCTTCTCAAGAACTATCGCAGAGCCAACGGGCACATGGCCGAGATTGCGGGTCCCAGCGCACTCCAAAGCGACCTGATTTCGCGTATATTCCGCCACGAAGAGATCAGCAAGGAGCGATTCAAGGACGTTTCCCCGAAGATTCAGAAGGTTTGCGAAGCGTTCATCGCAGGCGTAAAGCGGTTCATGAAGGACCATCCGGAACAGGTCCCTTCCTGGGCGCAGGAAATCCACCCGTGGGACATCATCTCACTGGGACGTTACATCATCTGGGGATGGCCTCTTGGCGAGGTGGCGGACGAAATGGGGGTGGCAGGCGTTCGCCCGGATGTGGGATCCGCATACCGAGGGTCGAACCAGATGCTAATCGCTGCAAGGCGCACCACAGTCAACGCGCCCATCGCCGTAATCGATCCCCACTTGAGCTGGTACAACGAGTTCCGTTTCTACGAAGAACGGATCTATGCGGGGGATTTCGCCGTTTCCGGAGTTTCCATTCTGGGAGTGCCGATTCCAAGCCTGGGCCATAGCCGCTTTTGTTCCATCGCGATGACCACCGGCGGGCCGGATACATCCGATGTATTCGAAGAAGAGCTGAACCCTGCGAACCCGCAGCAATACAGATACGACGGCCAGTGGCGAGACATGACCGTCCGAAAGGACCGGATCGGAGTTAAGGTTGGCGACAAGGTCGAATGGAAGGAAGTCGAATTCACCTACAGCCACCACGGACCGATTCTCGGTCATAAGAGCGGCAAGGCATATGCGGCGGCCATCCCCTACATGAAAGAAATCGGCCTGACAGACCAGATATACCAGATGTTCACATCTCGCAACTTGAGCGAAATGAAGCGCGCCATCTCCAAGTTCCAGTTGATGTACCAGAACATCATGGTCGCCACTATCCAGGGAGATATCTTCTACGTCCGGAACGGCCGGGTCCCCATAAGGCCAAAAGGCGTGGATCCGAGCAAGCCCATTCCTGGGAACACCTCGTCAACGGAATGGAGAGGCATCCACCCCTTCAAAGACCTGGTGCAGATCGCCAATCCGAGTTCAGGGTACATGCACAACTGCAACGTAACACCGTTCGGCATGATGAAGGACAGCCCGCTTACCCCGGAAAAGTACGCCAAGTACCCCTATATCTACAATGCCACTCGGACTTCCCCGCTCCATCAGCGATCGCAAATGATGACGGAAACGTTGGACAAAGCGGATAAGGTTAACTTGGAAAAGGCCATAGATATTGCGTTCGACCCCATGTCTTCCACGCTGAGCTTTGGCAGGCAAAACTGAAGGACGCCTGGGGGCGGATAGGAGATGCCTCTGCAGCCTCTGACGCGGGTTCCGTCTATAACGAAATTCAGGCATGGAATCGGCGAAGCGATGCGAATTCGACCGGCGCGCTGGCGTTTTATGCATTCAAGAAATCTCTCGGATCAAGCGCTTCGGCAGTCGATCCGCCGGCAAGTTTGACAAATGAGACGCTCTCAAAGGCTCTGTCCGACGCCGCCTCCTGGCTCAAGACTCGCTTCGGAAGCACCCACGTGCCATATGGTACGTATTTCCGCGTTGGGAGGGAGGGGAGCGACAAAACCTGGCCCGTCGGAGGCGGGTCCCTTCAGAATGTCGGAATGGCTACTCCACGCGCCATCTCATTCGCCGAGAAAGGCGATCTGATGGTGGGTCGCGGCGGCCAGACTTCGACGCAGATCGTCATCATGTCCAATCCGCCGAAATCCTACGCCATCATCCCTCTCGGCGAGAGTGACCACAAAGAAAGCGGCCACTGGGAGGACCAGGCGGAGAAGTTGTTCAGCAAGAGCATTGTCGCGCCTACTTTCTTCCTGGACAAGGTGGAGTTGATGAAGCATGTGACCCTGACGAAGAAACTGGATTGGAATCGCTAGGTGGAATATCGAAACATCGCCGTAACGAATGCAGTTGACGTCATCCTAGCGTGGCCAGCGTGCTGAATCGAGATGAGGTGTGAACCAAGACAAGGCATTTTCCTCTCAAGTCATATCGAAGCACGTCGGCCGTCATTCCGAACGAGAGTGAGGAATCTGATTTTCCAGGCCGTCGTCGTAAGCAACGTCAAAAACAGATTCCTCACTCTCGTTCGGAATGACGGTTAGGGGGCCTCCTGCGAGATACAGTAATCTGTGCCTGAGTTTGAGTTGCACCCATCATGGCCCGGCACGGAGGATTATCGCACTTAACGTTGAAACAGACTATAGAACCATTGGTCATGAGTTGTCGGGAGGTCACCTGACTTGACGATCTTTATGTCGCGCAGAGCGTTCCTCTGTTACGCGAGCACATTTGTTCTGCTGGCTACGGCAGGGTTGAATGGATATTCCCAGGGCCCTGTCAATAGGCCGGTCAGCTTTCAAAGAGACATCCGCCCCATTCTGTCCAACATCTGTTCCGCGTGCCATGGCCCTGACGAGAAAGTCCGCAAGGCCAATCTCCGGCTGGACACTCGCGCCGGGGTCGAACGGAATGTCGTTCCTCGCAAACCTGAATTGAGCCCGCTTTATACGCGAATCAAGCTGATCGGTCCCGGCCAGATGCCGCCCCCGGGCTTCCTGAAGCGGCTGACGCAGCAGCAGATCGGAATGGTCTGGCAATGGATCAAGCAGGGCGGCAAGTGGGAACAGCACTGGGCCTACGCGCCGCTCGTCAAACCCAGGCTCCCTGCCGTTGTGCAGTCAACGTGGGCAAAGAATGGGATCGACAAGTTCATTCTATCGAGGCTGGAGCGCGAGAAGCTTAAGCCGTCCCCGCAAGCCGACCGGCGAACGCTGCTTCGCCGGCTTTCATTCGATCTCACAGGACTGCCTCCGAGTTACAATGAAGTCGAACTGTTCTTGCATGACAATTCGCCGGATGCATACGAACAGACTGTCGACCGCCTGCTCGCCTCGGAGCACTTCGGTGAGCGGTTGGCAGTCTATTGGCTCGATCTTGTGAGGTACGCGGACACGCGGGGTTATCACGGCGACCAGCATCAGGATGTCTCCCCCTATAAAGACTATGTCATCAGCTCCTATAACTCAAACAAGCCATTCGACCGGTTCACGCTCGAGCAGCTCGCCGGTGACCTGGCGCCCAATCCCGGTCAAGAGCAGAAGATTGCAAGCGGCTACAACAAGTTGCTGATGACCACCGAAGAAGGAGGATCGCAGCCAAAG
>JBGPOG010000373.1:0-5012 GCA_041487935.1 Chthonomonadia bacterium
CAAAGGATCGCGGTCGAGAACTAGTAGCTTCTTCTCGCCCCGCAATTTGGCCAACATGATCGCCTTCTTGCCGGTAGTCAGAATTGAGGCGTTGTACCCAGTCCGTTGGCGCCCGAGCGACGGCCCAGCGATGCTCAGATCGGGCGTTTCGCTCAGAACAATCCGGGCCTCGAAATCGCCGTCGCGGAATATATTGCCCTCTCCGCCAGCCTGCGGCTGCGCGGCAAGAATCAAAGCTGCTATGGTTGGGATGAGTGCCCGTAATACCATTGGCTTCATAAGCGATTTCCCCTTCAGGATTTCATATTGAGCGAGGCGTCATAAAACAGCCGAAATAAGTTGTCAGATCGCCGGCTGATTTGGACGAGGCCCAAGGTCGTCAGCCATTAGAATCAAGATACTCGCGCGGACTTAGAATAGGAACCCCTCGAAACGGACTCATCGTGAGCAAATCCTGGTCACCCGTAATGATCGATGTCGCGCCCGCACTAACCGCGAGTTCCAGAATCTTGTCGTCCTTTGGATCGCGGCATTCCCGAATAACCGCGGTGATTTCAACGATCTCAGCATCACGAATAAAGGCCGACAGGAATTCCAACCTCTGTTCTTCTGCGACGTAGCGATCGAAGCCGGGCTGCCGGAAGACTTCGTCGTACTCGGATGCCAGGTCGGTCGACAGCAAGATGAGGCCATTGTTCCGAGCTCGATCTAACGCTTGCAGCGGCACCGACCCCGCCCGCAAGGCCGCACTTACTACAACATCTGTATCAACCACGGTTCGCTGGTCAAAGGTCACGCAGCAGTAACTGCAGTTTTTCCTCTGTAAGACCTCGTTCGGCTGCCCGAGCGCTCATATCATCCATAATCTGGCTCAAAGAGCGCCCGGGCAAATTGGTAATCTCCCGCAACCGCAAGTCGAGAAGAAGCTGCATCTTACGCCTTTCCTGCGATGACGCTTCCGTAAACGCTTTCGCTGCCGCCTCACCAACCTCAATTGAAATCGTTGCCATTGCTATAACTCCTAGACTGTGTTTCCGCTGACATAACATCAGGCAGTCAGCGCGATATCCAAATCGTCCTTCAAATCCTCGATGTGCTCCAAACCCACGCTCAGCCGCAGGAAGTTGTCATCCAGGCCGCTCTTCTTTCGCATTTCTGCTGGGACTTGCGAGTGCGTCGTGCTGGCGGGATGAATGATGAGCGACTTGCAGTCGCCCAAATTCGGCGCGTGCGCGAAGATCCGGGTTCGCTCCACCATTTGCTTTGCAGCCTCAAATCCGCCCTTTACATAAAGCCCAATCATTCCGCTTCCCCGCTTTAGATATTTGCACGCGTTGTCCCGCGTCGGGTGGTCGCTGTAACCAGGATATAGCACGCGCGCGACTTTCGGGTGAATCGCCAGCCAGTCAACCAACTCCTCCGCGTTATCGCAATGCCTGTCCATTCTGACGTGGAGCGTCTCGATCCCCTGGATCAGGTTCCAGGCCGTCATCGGCGCCATACAGGCGCCGATATCGCGCAGATAGTGGCCGCGCATCCGGACAAGATAGGCCAGCGAGCCGAACTTCTCCACTAGATCGATGCCGTTATAGATCGGATCCGGCTCGGTGAACTGCGGAAACCGGCTCCAATCGAACTTACCGGAATCGACTACGGCGCCGCCGATCGTCGTTCCATGCCCGCCGATGTACTTCGTCGCCGAGTAGACGGTCACGTCCGCTCCGAATTCGAACGGCCGGCAGAGGTACGCGGTCGGGACCGTGTTATCGACGATCAGCGGTATTCGGTGTTTGTGAGCAAGCTCCGAGAGGAATTCCAGATCAGGCGAATCCAGCAGCGGATTGCCCACCATCTCCGTGTAGAGGCAGGTGGTCTTATCGTCGATCGACCGTTTCCAGGCTGCGTGATCGGCAACCTGGACGAACCGTGACTCGATGCCGAATTCGCCAAGGATGTTTTTCAGCAGCGAATAGACGCCGCCGTATAGCGAGCTGGAGGCGGCCACGCTATCGCCATGCCGGGTAATATTCGCAATTGCATAGAACGCGGCAGCCTGGCCGCTGGCAGTGGCCAGAGCGCCGATACCGCCCTCGATTGCCGCCATCCGCGCTTCATATTCGTCGACGGTTGGGTTGCCAACCCGGGTATAGATGGGTCCGGCATCTTCCAAGGCAAATCGCGCGGCGGCCTGTTCTGACGAATCGAAAGTGAATGCCGCCGTCTGCACAATTGGCAGCGAATGCGGCCCGCCATGAACCTCTTCAGTAGGTTCTCCGTGCAGGGCTAAAGTCTCCAGACGCCAGTGTCTGGAGGCGGTTGTCTTCTCCAAATTCGATTAATCCTATTCTCGACGATCCGCAAGCAGAGCCGAGACCGTATCGAACGCGTCCGGCCTGGACTCATCGAATAACCAATTCACTTCAAGTTTGATACCTGGAATAGTTTCGAATTCCAGGAAACCGGTCGTTAACTCTATCACCGCGTATTCGTCACCAAGCTTTCTAATAACACGGACTCGACGGTCCCTCGGATCTATAATTACAATTTCCTGAGCGCCGATATTCCGGTAATCTATCTCCAGCGCAATCATATGAGATTTTCGGTTGCCCGGTGACCGAATTTCAAGCATGAGATCAGGAGCTTCATAAAGCGCCTTTTGCTGGATAATATGCAGTCGTTCAGCCCGGACGAAAATCAGATCAGGCAGCCGTCCGCGGAATCCGGCTATCTTGACTGCAGTGCGAGATCCCAACACTTCACCCAGTCCAAGCTTACTCGCATATGTTCCAGCCACGCATAGCAGCCACACTAATAACTTCTCGTGGTCGTATTGGACCATTTTCCGCTCCACTACTGCGCCATCGACCAGCTCGACGTTATCATCTCTTCCCATATACATGTCGAGAAACTCGTCGAACGTAATTGGTTCCTGTGAAATCCACCTCCGGACTTCTTCACAGTCCTCGACCAGTTTTTCCAATACGGCTGCCATATGCTTTGCTCCCATTGCGGTTTTCGGACTACCGCGAATTGGGTTCTGACGACATTTTCTATTCTCGGTATTCCAGATTCTTTACGCGTTGAATGGACGATTCGTCTTGCGCCTGTTCCGTCTTCTGGTCGACGCCGGACTTGACCCAGCTCATCATGCCCCGGAGACGCTTGCCGACTTGCTCAATTTGATGATCCTGGTCCTGAGCGTTGAGCGCATTGAAGACTGGCCGGTTTGCTTTGTTTTCCAGAATCCATTCTTTGGCGAACTGTCCGCTCTGGATTTCCTTCAAAATCTCGCCCATTCGAGCTTTGACCGAATCGTCGATCAGCCGCGGGCCGCGGGTCATGTCGCCGTATTGGGCGGTGTCGGAAATCGAGTAGCGCATCCCGGCAATTCCGGCTTCATACATCAGGTCGACGATCAGCTTCAGCTCGTGCAGGCATTCGAAGTAGGCAATCTCCGGCTGGTAACCGGCATTGACAAGCGTCTCGAAAGCGGCCTTAACCAGCGCAGTCGTTCCGCCACAGAGGACGGATTGCTCCCCGAAGAGGTCAGTCTCGGTCTCCTCTTTGAAAGTCGTCTCAAGGACGCCGGCACGAGTTCCGCCCACGCCCCTGGAATACGCCAGCGCGATCTCGTGCGCCTTGCCGGTCGCGTTCTGGTGGACGGCGATCAAGCACGGTACGCCCTTGCCCTCGGTGTACACGCGGCGGACCAGGTGTCCCGGCCCCTTGGGCGCGCACATGAAAACATCGATGTCCTTGGGAGCCACGATCTGCCCGAAGTGAATGTTGAACCCATGCCCGAATGCGATCGCTTTGCCTGCTTTGAGATGGGGCTTGATGGATTCCCGGTACAGATCGGCCTGGAACTCGTCGTTCACCAGGATCATAATGATGTCGCCCTCTTCGGCGGCGGCGGCGACCGGCAGCACGTGCAGCCCTTCCTCTTTCGCGGCATCCCAGCTCTTGCCCGGGCGCAGGCCAACCCGCACGTCCAGCCCGCTGTCCCTCAGGTTAAGCGCGTGAGCGTGCCCCTGGCTGCCGTAGCCGATGATGGCGATCTTTTTGCCGCGCAGCAATTCCAGGTCCGCATCTTGATCGTAATAAACCTTTACAGGCATGGACTATTTCTCTCCTTGTCGTTATGGCAAACGTCTGTCGCGGTCGTACGGCGGGTCTTCGTGCGGCGGCATCGGATCATCCGGCCAATCCTTCAGCCAGGACTGACGCATCTCTTCGCTGGCGTAGTACTTGTGATAGATGAACATGTCTTCAGCGCTGCCGCTGCCGATCGGACTGAGATGCACGGACCAGCCTGAGTCCGGTCCCATCCATTTGGTTTCTTCGCGCAATCCCTCGTCATAAAGATACGCATACAGATCCCGGTCGCTGAGATGATTTGTGTCCTCCAAGGTCACACCGAGATCCGCGAGCTTGTCGATCAGCTTCCACAGCATGGGCCCGACTTCAGCGTCTGAGACCGTATCCGGTTTCGGTAATGCGAGCCCCCGTTCCTGAACGAGGTCAATGTAAGTGGTCCAGTCCGCCTTCTCGAACTCGAGAACGTTGGTCCAAAACTGTTCCGATATTACGGGATCGGCGTCATCGGCCTCATTGAACGACATTTTGGCGCCAACGACTTCCTGGACTTCCTTCTTCAGCCCTTCGACGTTTATCTGGCGGATAATGTCAGACATCCCGGCTTCGTCTTGCTCGTCCAACTCAATGGTCCCTCTGTCCGTTAGACCGGAAAGCGTTCCTCCCAAACATCCGAGCGATCATCTGCGGGCAGATCCCGGAATATCCGCTTCACAATCGCAATCAGCTCCATCGGGTTGAATGGCTTGGTCAGAAAGCAATCAAACCCGCCGGCCCTGTTGCGGTATTCGGAGACATCTTGCTTCTTGCCTGCCAGTGCGATAATCGGAATGCGCATCGTCGCCGGATCCCGTTTGAGCCGGTCAAGAGCGTCCGTCATAGTCAAATCGGGCAGGGTCAGGTCGAGAACGATCAGG
>JBGPOG010000374.1:0-5011 GCA_041487935.1 Chthonomonadia bacterium
GAGGGCGAGGCTCCCGCCGAGCCGCACCCACAGATTGCTAAGACCGCAGCCAACGGCTCGGCGGGAGCCTCGCCCTCCCGAGCCAAAAACGATTCTCATAGATTGTGAACTGTTACCAAAGCGCCCTTGCAACGCAAATCCGGCCACAGTTCGGGTAAAATCAAAAGCTGACTTTCGATGGATAATTGTATGCACTGGCGGAGCCCGGAGGACGACCCGGATGGAACCCATGGTCTTACCCGATTTGAGGCCAACTCGGGAAACAGACCCAATTCACGACGAAGACGGCCCATGGGTCGTTATTCTGTATAACTGCGACTGCCACACTTGGGACGAGGTGATTCTCCAACTGCAGAAGGCGATTGGATGCTGCCTGGAAACGGCCGAGCGAATTGCCGAAGAAGCCCACTTCACCGGCCGCGCGATCGCATTCACCGGCCCGGCGGAAGAGTGTGAACGAGTAGCCGGCGTCCTCCGCTCGATCCGCCTCCAGGTCGAAACAGACAGCTTTTGACATTCAATTTCCAATGAAATTACGAGGGCCTGATTGAACTCCAAGATCGAAGACCGGTTTTTCGAGCACTACCTGCAATACTTCAAGCTTGCCGAAGACCGCCGGCGTTGGAACCTCTGGAAGGACATACCCTGGGAGAAGGCCAATCGCGACATGTCGCCGCTCGTAGGCGACGTCGTGGAAGCGTTCAGCGCCGTCGAAATGTTTCTGCCGGACTATACGGCCAAAATCCTGCAGCTTATCCGGAAGAGCAGGGGGCGCGCGTGGTTCCAGGCCAACTGGGGTTACGAGGAGAGCAAGCATTCGCTGACACTGGCGGAATGGCTTGTGCGCAGTGGCAAACGCTCTGAGGAAGGAATGAGGGCGTACGAGAACGCCCTCCTAGACAACGCCGAATGGGAGCTGCCGTTCGACCACCCGCGCCAGATGATCATCTACACAATGATCCAGGAGCTTGCAACCTGGCTTAACTATTGGAACCTCAAGGCGCGCGTGGAGCAAGAGGGCGACGAGGCATTGAGCCGCGCGCTCCACTTGATTTCCGCGGATGAAAAGACGCACTATAACTTCTTTCGCAAGGGCGTCAAGATCTTTATGGATTTCGAGCCGGCGGAAACCCTTGGCGATCTAAAATACGTGTTCGAGAACTTCCAGATGCCCGCGCACTCACTCATCCCCGGCTGGTCGGAACGGGCAAAGCAGATCCACGAGGCGAAAATCTACGGCCCGCGCGAATATCTCACGAAAGTCTATCTACCGATACTCGATGATCTCGGCCTGACGCGCGAAGAGCTGAAAGCGGCCGGCGCGCCCAGCCATATTCTCGGCATAGACGAGCGCGAGCAAACTCCGCTGAACAGCAGCCCGAAAGTGATTTCGATCCCCTGATTGAACGGTCGTTTCCGCAGCGATTAATTGCGAGCCGAAGGCCGGTCTGAAACGTCTATTGTAGAGAACGCGCCGCCGTCCCGTTCTGATTTCGAAGCACTGAATTGATGGAATACTTCGGAATCCGGACGGGTCTATTAAACGTATTCGCGAACGTACATCAATCCGTTGCAGAAGGATTTCGATCCGTTGGCTTCAAAAACCAACTTAAACGAACCGGCAGACCGGCGAGGTTTCTTCAAAGCGATCATCGGAGCGTCGGCCGCAATCATGACTGGTATTACGGCTATCCCGGGGATCGGTTACTTGCTTGCTCCGGCGATTTCCAGAGGCGCTCGCCGTACACGCAGGGTGCTCTTCCAGAACGGCGGCGACTACAAATCGGCTACATTCGTTGGCGCTCGTTACGAGCGCCAGGAGGAGACTTCGCCCGGGCTTTTCGTTCGTTCCGACGGAGGGCGGCCGCTCGTCCTATGGGCTCGATGCCCACATGCAAGCTGCGCGGTTGAATGGAAGGCAGGAGAGAATGCTTTTGTTTGCCCGTGCCATCAGGGCAGGTTCGACAGGACGGGGAAGAACATCGCCGGTCCGCCTCCCCGCCCGCTGGAGCGTCTGACGGCTACCGTCGTGAACGGCGAGCTTTTCGTTGAGGAGCCGGAGGCGTGATGGCGCCCGTGAAGGCGCTGTTACAGTGGGTGGACGACCGCACCGGATTCGGCGAGCTCGTGGTCCGGCTCTTTGCGGGGCGGGTAGAGAGGCACGGCGCATGGCTGCGGACCACCGGCCTGATCTGCGTAGTTCTGGTGCTGGTGGAGTGCATCACCGGGCCCATCATGGGTCTCTACTACACGCCGCAACCCACGCAGGCATACGACGATATCGTTGCGATAACCGCCAACCCCATGGGCCGCTTTCTGCGCGGCCTCCACCACTTCAGCTCCGCCGCGTTGATCTTGCTTGCGGGCGTCACGATCGCGAGAATGTTCTTCTTGCACGACTACAAGCGCCGGCACGACTTTGTGTGGATCGTAGCCATCATCTTCGCGAACCTCATGCTGTTCTTTCAGTTGACGGGCCACATTCTTCCCTGGGATACGAACGCTGCGGCGACCGCAAATGTCGAATCAGGATTCGCGGGCAATGTTTGGGTTATCGGCCCGTTCATCAAGCGTTTCATTCTGGGAGGGTCTGCTGTCGGGGGAGCCACGCTCACTCGCTGGTACGGGTTCCATACGATGCTTTTACCGATCCTGCTGGCGCTCCTGGTAGGCATTCCGCTGCTGGCATACCGTTATCGGCATAGCGAGACGGGCGAAGACCCGGTAGGTCCGGATACTGGCGAAGACCCGGAACGCGCGGAGCCGGTGAGAACGTTTCCCATTGAGAGCTCCGATCCCTATTTCCCTATTCACATGTGCCGTGAAATGGTGATTGCGTTGGCCGTTTTTCTGGTAGTAGCCGGGCTTGCGTGGTTCAGTAAGACGCCATTGGAGCTGGAAGCCACTGCCGGCAATCTCGCCGGTTACGAGGCCTATTCCGAATGGTATGTGCTCCCCCTGCATGCGCTAACGCTGTTACCGCCATTCAACAACGTCGCGTTTGAGCCACTGGCTACCGTCGTTGTCCCGGGCATCCTCGTTACGGCGCTCATCTCGCTGCCGTTCTTATATCGGATGCGGTCCCGCCCCTTCCTTCATCGCCCGGTGATGCCGCTGTTGGGAACCGCGCTGCTGTTTTCAATTGGCGGACTGTTCCTGTTCGCGTTTATAAGAGAGCGCCCAAGAGCCGCAAAACAGATGGAAAGGATTGCCATTCTAAAAGGCGAAAAACAGATACTCCTCGATACAACCCTGGTAGCCCGCGGCAGGAAAGACTACGGGGAAAACGGCTGTTCCGGCTGCCACGCCATCGCAAAGTCCGGCGGCACCACCGGCCCGGACCTCACCAGGGCAGGCCTCCTCCACCCCGACCGCGACTGGCAGATTCAGCACCTGATTAAACCAGACTCCAAAGTCCCCGGCTCAACCATGCCCCCCTACGGCCAACTCCAGCGCAGCGAGATCAACGCGCTGGCGGAGTATATGTTGAGCTTGAGGTGACGGTTCGACGTAGCTCAAGTTCGCAGCGCCTCGCCCCAACGTGCACGAGCCCCGCGTCCCCATCATCCCGATACCCACTGGTAGCCGCGAACTTGTAGGGGCTTGACGAGGAGCCGGTCGTTGCGATGGTTGCGCCGAAGCCCTCGAAGGTGATTGTGCCCGTCACCGTTTGGCTGGAGTTCGTAACGGTCCGTTCACTTCCGACGCCGTCGAACATCGGGGTTTCGCCGTCTTTGCGAATGAGCGAATTCCCATAGGTGTATGTTGCCGTAGTTGTCGGGCTGGCGGCTTCTGGCAAGACCTGATCCTATGCAGAATGTGACGAGATACATGCACCTTATGGGATCAGCGGTCATTGGCACTTCTGCTTGCCTGGAGCTTTGCTATTGCCTTCGGGGCAAACCTCGTGTCACCAAGAGCTATAGACTTCCGGAATTCACGGAGAGCTTCATCTCGCTTTGAAAGGGACCGGTAGCAGGCAGCCAAGCGATTGTGTACTGCAATCTTGGCCTGATTGCGTAAGTTCGGCTCAGCATCAGACGTGCGATCGAGTGCCTGAGCGTACAGCTTTATCGCGTTCGGGCAATCCCCTCTCCCCTCAATTGTGAAAGCGCGTTCCATTAGACTAAAGTATGAAACGTTCGGTAATGCCGCAGACTGGCGACGCTGGTTGCAGCCGAGTAGGATCGAGCAAACCAGGGCCAAGGCCACAACTAGTATTTGGTCATTTTGTCGTCGTATCAATCTCATTGCTCCTCTTAATAAGGCGCGGGACGCGCCCGATTATGCGACCACGTCCCGCGTGGCCAGCAAACTATCGACCTTCCCCGTCGTGATTCTCCGGATCGCTCCACTTTTCTACCATTCCATTTTGGCCTTTGCGCGTCCCTCCGTTCTCCCTGCCAATTGATCCAGGGGGATTGGTGTATTTCCAGTGCCGCTTGTATTTATGAACGGCGATAATCCCGATTACGTAAAACGGGCCGAATATGGAGATACCACGTAAGTAAACCCCTGCAGTCCCTCCCGGACCGTTCTCAACAAACCCTACAACCTTGTCGATTGCTTTCTCCAGCCAAGCAGGCAGGTGCCCTGTTGGATCAACTGAGTTTACTGGATCATGTTCGCAATACAAATACGGATGTTGGTTCAACTCCGTATCCCTAGTAATGAACCTCCCCACCTGCGCATCGTAGTACCGCGCCCCAACATGCACCAACACCGCATCCCCATCATCCCGATACCCGCTGGTAGCCGCGAATTTGTACGGGTTTGACGAGGAGCCGGTCGTAGCAATGGTAGCCCCGAAGCCCTCGAAGGTGATTGTACCCGTCACCGTTTGGCTGGAGTTCGTAACGGTCCGTTCACTTCCGAGGCCGTCGAACATCGGGGTTTCGCCGTCTTTGCGGATTAGAGCGTTACCGTATGTGTAGGTGGCGGTGGTTGTTCCGCCCTGGGCTTCCAACCAGATCTGGCTGCCGGACGAAAGGAACTGGGTCGTCGTTCCACC
>JBGPOG010000375.1:0-5001 GCA_041487935.1 Chthonomonadia bacterium
CATTTGAAATGGGTTGGAATACCTTGAAGTGAATGTCCTTGAAACACAAGGCCCATGGTCCACCGGCAAAACACTTACCGGCCTCATAAACCGATCCGCGCACCATAAAGACTCTACATATAAAGGGATTTATATAAGCCAGTAGCAGCAGTTAGGATGTGCGTTTTGTGCATAGCTGCCACAGGAGGGCGGTAGATTGCACGGAATGAGCATGATTGGCGAGTCATATTATGAAATAATATCAGTATCTATCAAGCAAACGGCCACATTCCGCCATTCAAGGAATTTGGCGGAGCTGCATATCTGCAGTGGAGGTGTGCGCTTCGGGGCGATGTATATGGTTCGTTACTGTGTAAGTCACAAAGCGCGGCAGGTTGTACACGCGACAATGCACCGTTGTGCATAAGAGACCCGACAATTCATCCGGCAAGGCCAAGCGCTCCAGCATACGCGCGAACGCTTGACGTCCGATTATACGCCGCCATCGCGGGTTCGCAAATAGCGACGCCGGCCGCGCCTGCACCCAGACATTTCGCAACGGTGGAGACGGGCATATCCATCGCAGCAATTACCGGAGCCGAACACATCTCCGCATAGCGTAGAAGCAGCTCGAGGGATCGATTAGTATCGTTCCAGTCCAGGTTTATGAGAACGAAATCGGCGCCGGCCGAAGAAACCTCTGCTGCCTGCTCCAGAGAAGTGGCTGCGGCGCCAACGTGAGAACGGGAACCCACAATCGAGCGCGCCTCGTCAACAGATAACGATTGGTTCTCGATTAGCACGCCGTCGGCGCCGATCGATACTGCAAATCGAGGGTCGCCAGCCACAATCAATGGGACTTGCCCGCGAACTCCATCCTTCACGAAACATGCGACGGCTCTCCGCGGACCCGGTGGAAGATCGGTCTCGCGAAATATTACCGCAGTCGCCCCGCCGGTTATCGCCGGAGCAATGGCTTGCGCCATCGCCCAATTTGGAGACAGCAGCGTACGGTCCGTTACGATCATTAGACAGGGAAAAGAAAGCACAGGCCTGATCGTAGTTAGTGAACTCATGCTTCGCGGGATTTTGCCACTAGCAGGTTTGTAATTGGCCAAGAACAGGCATCGAGCGCGGATATCGCTTGTAGGGCTGAAGCATTCGCGCGCAAATCTACAACAGAACACGTGAACCGACCGGGCGAATGCTTCAGCCCTGCCCACGACAGCAGTAATTTTATGCTCGCCGAATTCCGTTCGTAATCCATTATAACGAAAGACCTTCCCGACGACTTGGAACAAGCGCGCCGGCAAAGGTCCAATAACATTTGAGTTCCGTGCGAATACGGACTACTGCGATCCCGCCCCACTCTTCGGATCGTCGCTTTTCGGCTTTTCCGGGTCGCCGCTACTCGACGGCGCTGTGGTTGAGGGCTCAACAGGTTGCGAAGGCATCGTCTCCGGAGCAGGTTCAACGGAGAGGCCGTCTTTCGGGGCTGCGGGGATCTCGAGATCATCCCCCATAACAGGCTTCACCGGCTTAGTAATCTCTTTGCCGTGCTTACCGTGGCGCCGGCCTCGCTCGTACGGAGCGTTCATCGCGCGGACCGTGCCTGCGTCCGGAGCATCGATGTTAAGTGCAACAAACTGATTTGGAAAGAATAGCCGCTGGATAACCTCCGCGCTCTTAGCAGCATCCACGGTGACATAGCTTGGCCCTTCGTATGAAGGCAGCACTTCGATATGGATGTTCTCATTCGGAAGCGTCCGTGCAAAGTTTACGAGTGCGAAGAGCTGATCTTCACTCAGATTTGTGAGCTTGAGGTTATCTGTCAGCTTATTGACAGCGGCCGGCAGCGACATGAAGGTACCCGGAGACTTGACCTTGGTACGCATCGCCTCCAGGAACTCATGCTGTCGTTTGGAACGCATCTCGTCACTATCGGAATGCCGCATCCGCACGAAACCCATCGCCTTATAGCCATTCATGTGCTGGAACCCGGGCTTCAAATGTATGTGCAAATTGCCCCAGTTGTCATCGTAATCTAGCTTCTTGGAGACGTCGACGTCGATCCCCCCGATCGCATCGACGATCTGCTGGAATCCTTCGAAGTTGAGTACCACGCAAGCGTCCGAATCTACCCCAAAAACCGACTTGATCGTTTCCATCGTCAGTTCGGGACCTCCGAAGTTGTGGGCGGCGTTAATTTTGCTGATATGACTCCGGCCGGGGATACGTACCGCGGTATCGCGTGGAATTGTTAGTGCATCGATGCGTTTGTTAATGAAATCTACGCGGGCAAGCAGGATGGAGTCGCTTCTTCCGAGAGAAGCCCGGACGATCTGGTCGCGATTATCATAATCGTGGTCTACGCCCAGCACCAGCAGGTTCATAGTCGTGCGGGCGGGAAACATTTCCTTAACATCGTAGACGTCGAGTGGATTTCGGCCCGTGAGAAGTTTTCCGACCATCGCCATACTGTGATTGTTTATTGCATTATGGAAGCTAGGGACGTACCAATAGAAATTACCAAAAACGGTTCCAATTGCCATAAATAAAAGACACGTTAGAATGCCGAGCACCCGACCCACCATGTACCATCGCTGTCGCGCCAAACTGCTTTGATACGCGGACCCGATCTGGGCGACGCGGGGGATATCAGCCGGGGAATTGCTGGTAGTTATTTCCTGGTCCTGCAAACGCTATACTCCTGTATGTATTCGGGTCGCCATTCTTATAGACGCTCGTTTCGCCCAAAGGCGTCATCTGCGTCCGAATTTCGAGCTACTGCGTAACTACCGCTTTTGGCGGGTCTTTGTTCCTTTGCCGCTTCATTACTAGCCCGCTAACGGCGAGGTTACTATAGCACGGCAGCCCTCCGGAAGTCAAGAAAAGCAGGCCCGTCGAAGCGAGAATCATGAAAACAGAGTCTCGAATGCGAAATCGTTTTCACAAACATCCCCATTAGAAGAATGGATTATTCGCCTGATTGGCCTGATGGTGACGTGTCCGATCCATCGACTATCGGTAGCTGTGGAGATCTTTCAGTAATGTCGATTGAGTGACTCTACGCGCCATATGTAGCGCGATGCCAGCCGGATGCACCCAATATATTGTGGTTTTTTATCGATTCGGACTTGATAGCTTGCGCGCCATCTGTTATAATTGCACCCGCAGGTTATGGGTATTTCTCAATCTGTCCGCCCAGTACTCCGCGCGATAGCTCCAAAGGCAAGGCATCCCAATTCTCCTGGTGTAACGATGCACGGCGAGCAATTACAATTTGGGGACGATGAACACGCGATTGCCTTACAGCGCACCTGGGACCGCGCGCTGCACGTGTTGGCCTCCCGCGTCAACAAGCTCACCCTGGAAAGCTACATCAGGCCGATTCGCCCGCTCGCGTTCCGAGATCAGGAATTCACGCTCGGGGTCGCAAGTCCATTTGCGCGCGAATGGCTGGACAAGAGATATCGCGCGCTCATCGCGTCGGCGATCGAGAGTGTCGTGGGCTGCCCGATCGATGTCCGTTTCCAGGTACTTTCCATCGAAGACCGTCCGGTTCAGACGGAAGCTTCCTCAGTACAACCGGACGGGCCGAAGATCCCGAGGAACAGTAGTTCAAAGCAATCGAGCGGCCGCCGTTGCGCTTCGAACCAATCCGTTCCGGGACTGCCCCTCATCGATCGATACACGTTCGATAACTTCGTCGTCGGCAAAACCAACCGGCTTGCGCAGGCAAGTGCGGTCGCGGTCGCCAATTCTCCAGGCTCGATTTATAATCCCCTCTTTCTCTATGGAGGACCGGGGCTTGGCAAGACCCACATCCTGCACGCGATCGGCCACGCCGCGCAAGAAGCGAATCCCGAGGCGCGTGTAGCTCTAATCGACGGCGAGACATTTACTTGCCAGTTCGTCGCCAGCCTGCGCGAGCGCAAGACCGAGGAGTTCCGGCGAAAGTTCCGAAGTGTCGACATCTGGCTGATCGACGACGTGCAATTCATCGCCGGTAAAGAGGCGACGAAGGAAGAGTTCTTCCACACGTTCAACGCCCTCTATCAATCCGGCAAGCAGATCGTCATCGCCAGCGACCGCAGCCCCCGAGAGATGCGCGCGATGGACGAGCGAATCCGGTCGCGTTTCGAGTGCGGCCTCGTGGCCGATATTACGCCTCCCGAGCTGGAGACCCGTATGGCTATCCTGGACCGCCGCTGCTCCGTCGAGGAGTGGGAGGTCCCGCAGGAAGTTATCTACTACATCGCCAGCATGATCCGCTCCAACATCCGGGCGCTGGAAGGCGCTCTCACCAAGCTGATCGCCTATTCCAGCATCATGCGCTCGCCCATCTCAGTCGACCTCGTGCAGAGCGTCCTGGGCGATTACCTCATCGAAAAGCCGCTCCCCGGCCAGATGCGGAAGGGAATTTCGCTCGAAATCATCCTCGCCGCCGTTGCCGAACAGTTCAAGACGACCACGGAGGTTCTCCGCGGCCAGCGCCGGGACCGGCCCGCCGTTACCGCCCGGCAGCTTGCGATGTATCTCTGCCGCGAAATGACCGGCACGTGCCTGGCGCAAATCGGCGCCACGCTCGGCGGAAGGGATCATACCACTATACAGCGTGGCATCGCCAGGATCGAATCGCAGCTCAAGATTGACGCCGGATTACAAACCGCCCTGCAAGAGACCCGCAACCGCCTCGACCGCTAGGCTCCTTCCGATGCAGTACTTCATCTTGACTCTCGAAAGAAGCCTATGATATAATCTGAGACACCCCGAGGGCGAGTGGTGGAATGGCAGACACGCTAGTCTTAGGAACTAGTGCCGAAAGGCGTAGGAGTTCGACTCTCCTCTCGCCCACCACGTTCTCTGAGGGAAGTTCCCTCCAGGTTCCGCTTAATGCGGGAGTAGCTCAGTGGTAGAGCGTCCGTACGGAAGGTTGCAAGTCCGTTCCGCTTAATGCGGGAGTAGCTCAGTGGTAGAGCGTCCGTACGGAAGGTTGCAAGTCCGTTCCGCTTAATGCGG
>JBGPOG010000376.1:0-4990 GCA_041487935.1 Chthonomonadia bacterium
CATACGCGCCCCGAGGGAAGTAACGATCCACCGCAAAGAGATTTTCGACCAGATTCGCGAAGAAAACCGCACCGCCAGCGATGCGCCCAACACCCCACTTCCCAACATCGCCGAGCTTATCCTGCCAATTTCAAATACATAACGACGCCGCGTGGCAATTCACCACAGAGGGCACAGAGGAACACAGAGAATTCGGAATACGGCTCTGTGTCCCTCTGTGCTGCTAAGGTTTTGTTTCTTCTCGCGCCGGCAAGATTCTGTCATCGTTGATAGACACTGCGACACATTCGCCGTTAATCTGCGTTTATCTGTGTAATCTGCGGTTAAAGCCGTTGACTTTGGTTGCGGCTATGCCGCGCTATGTTCTCTGTGGTTAGAGCCTCGCGTAAGTCTCCCGAATTTCCTCGATCGATGCCGTGCCAGTAGTGCCGAGCTTGCGAATTGTCACCGCCGCGCAGAGGTTTCCCATTGCCGCGGCCTCCGTTGGCGTTGCTCCGGCGCAAAGCGCGCACACGATCCCGGCGGTAGCGCTGTCCCCCGCGCCGACGATGTCAATCGGCCCAGTAACAGGGACTGCGCGGACGATATGTGCTCCGGTTGCGTCACAAACGATGATCCCTTCGGCGCCCATCGTGAGGAATACCTCTTTCGAGTTACGGTTGGCCAGCTTAAGGCCAACATTCATTCCGCCCGGCATACTCACGTTTTCCTTGAGCTCGATCCCCACCGCCTTTGCCGCCTCGTATAAGTTCGGTTTTATCGTCATTTCGGCGAACTCGCCGATGCGCTCGCGCGAATCTGCAAAGAAGTGAATGGCGGGATGCTCAATGGCCAACACAGCCAAATCCCGGCGAATACTATCCGTCACCACTCCGCAGTTCCGCTCCTGCACCTGGTCCAACACCACCAACGCCTGCGGGGCGTCCCGGCTTTCAAGCAGCGCGCGAATCTCAAGTGAGAGCCGTTCCTCAATTTCGCCGGCCATGGGGGAGCGATTCTTGATGTCCAGCCGCTCCATCTCGCGCTCGCCGCCAGGCTCGCGGACCATCGGTTTCGTGTATGTCGGCGTGAACCTGTCCACAGTGCGAATTAGCCGGTCTGTAATTACGCCCGTTGCGTGAAGGCCCTGCAGCAGCTCGTAACCCTGGCCGTCGTCGCCGAACACCCCGAGCGCCGTAATCTTCCCCGCGCCGAGCGCGGCGAGATTATTCGTAACCGTTCCGGCAGCCCCAGGGCTGCAGCGGATCTCGACGATCTGATGCGCTCGGAGCCCCGTTTCGATAGAGGACTCAGAAAGACCAGGGTCGATCACGAGGTACTTATCCAGGAAGAAATCGCCCAGCACGGCCACGTGAATCTTGGCAATGCGGGACAAAAGGAAATCAAGTCGATCAGCGGATAGGAGATATTCAATCGTTTCAGGCATTGTTCAAAACGCATACGAAAAGGAGCGCCGCGAATCGTATTGAACCAACTCGGAATATCCAGCCAGTCGTGCCAGGTCGAACCCGCGGTCAAAGTCTCGGGTCAGATGAGCGGTCTCATGGGCATCCGAGTTAATCAAAAGCGGGATGCCGCGCATTCGCGCGCATAAGAGCAAATCAAGCGTTGGATACGCCTCCCGGACCGGCTTGTGCCATCCGGCTGTGTTGATCTCGATCGCCATTCCCGACGAGGCTATTGCACGTAGCGCGGCTTCGCGCTCGTTAGAGTGTTCCGACTTCTGGCGGCGCCCAAACTTCTTCGGCAGGTCCGGGTGCGCTAAAAAATCGTACATTCCGCTTCGGGCCAATTCTGCAACCCGCACCCAGTACACCCGCCAGACATCCTCGACCTCGCCGGCGCTTAGGGCATCCCAAAGTCCGGCCGATTCATCGATCGGGAACCCATCCACAAAGTGCACGGACCCAATGACAAAATCCAGCGGATGTCCGGCCAACAAGTCGCCCAGAGCATCGACGGTCTCAGGAAAGTAATCCGCTTCCACGCCGATCCTGAGCTTCAATTCATCCGTGCCTGCAGCCGCGGATTGCAGCTCTTCTATATATTCGCTGAACCGGTCCACTGCCATTGACCACCCGATACTGGCCGTTGGGTGCAGCACGAGGTGATCGGAAATCCCCAGCTCGTCCAATTCCAGCCGGCGGGCCGCTGCGATCTGTTCCGCGACAGTCGGCTTGCCGTCGCTCCAGGTCGTATGGTTGTGATAGGAGGTAAGCATACGGGGAACGAATTCGGTGCGCAACAGTTGGATTCCTGTCGCGTGGCGGTCTCGTAACAGTTCATAAATGGTGTGAATCTATTGAGGGCAACATTGTAGTAGGGGTGAATAATTCGAGCGATCAGCCGTGCCGAAGAACCGAACCTCTGCGCGAATTATTCGCCCCTACGCACGAACCGAGAACAATCAAGCAGTCTCCTGCGCGCCAGGTTGGAAGATTGCAATCTCCAGGCTCAGGTGAATGGGAGGTGCGAGGATCTCCCGGATTCTGGTAAGACCTACACCATCTCGATCCCGGACGCCAGCACCGTTACTGCAAGAATCGGGCGTATGACCCTGTCGGGGAGTATTGCGGAGAGCTTACTGCCAATGAGGACGCCCGGAACTGACCCGATGAGGAGGTTTGCTACGAGTGCGGAATCAACATTGCCGGCCACGAAGTGCGCCGCGGCTGCCGCGGAAGAAAGGATCGCGGCGTGGAATAAGTCCGTTCCAACCATCTCCTTCGAAGACAACCCGAAGACGGCGATCAACACGACCCCGCAAAGCGTTCCGCTCCCAACCGACGTAATGCCGACCAGGAATCCGAGCACGAATCCGGCGAGAACGTACCACCGAGTGCGTTGCGGGCGACGGCGTATGCGAAACTTGCGTATCCACTCAGCGGTCCTGGGAAAGACGCGAAGGAGCATAGCCGCAGCAGCGGCGATCAGCGTATAACCGAGCATTCTCACGATCGATTGCTGTGCCAAATCGCCGGCGCCGATTTGCAGTCGGTGAATGAACCATACACCCAGGAGCGATCCCGGGACGCTGCCATAAGCCATTCGCCAAGCGATGTTGGTATTTACAGTCCCCTGCTTCCGGTGCTGGAGACTTCCGACGAGCTTGGTGATTGCTGCGTATGTCAGGTCGGAACCGATGGCGAGCGAAGGCTTCACGCCGAGTATCAAAATGAGAGCAGGCGTCATTAATGAGCCGCCGCCCATTCCGGTTAAACCGACGAGCACACCGACGATTAGTCCTATGATCGAGTAGCGCGGGTCCATCGCTAGCTTGATTCGTAAGCTCTATTGCCTGCGAAGCTTATGTCATTCGCCGGCCACAGACGTGTCAGTGCATGATTCGTGCCAGGAGGGACATGCGGAACAGAATGAGAAGCGCCGGCTCACTCACCGATCGGCACGAGTTCGATGTCGCGCGGCAGCGACCGTCATAAGGACGAATCGTGGCAGCATCATCACCTTGCCAATTTTGCGGGGGTTCTTGATGAGGCGGTAAAGCCACTCCAGATTAAGCCTCTGCATCCAGCCAGGTGCGCGCTTTACACGGCCGGAGATGACGTCGAAAGTTCCGCCGACTCCGATCATGACAGGCACGCCCAGTTCTTCCCGGTGCTGCGCGATCCATTTCTCCTGCTTCGGAATACCCATTGCCACGCAGAGAACATTCGGGTTGGCCGCGCGTATTCTTTCGATCATTAATGGTTCGCCATCTGGACCGAAATAGCCATCGTGGGTTCCGCAGATAATGCACCCGCGGTACCGCTCGCGCATCCGCTCCGCCGCGGCTTCCGCCACACCCGGCCCGGCTCCCAGGAAGAAGAGCCTAATTCCCTTTTCACTCGATTCCGCGCACAGCCTTTCGACAATTTCAACTCCGGATACCCTCTGTGCGAGTGGCTCGCCCAGGCGCCGGCACGCCCAGAGCACTCCTGCGCTATCCGGTGTAACGAGATCCGCGTTTGCCACAATCTCTCGGAGCTCACCGTCCTCACGAGCGGTCACGCACATCGAGGCATCCAGAGTGACTACGTGATGGCTGCCGCCGGCTTCTATGAACCTGCCGATGAGCGAAAGCGCTTCGTCCATCGTCACCCGATCGACTCCAACTCCCAAGAGAGATACACGTTCCGGCTTGTGTGAAACCGCCACAACCACTCGAAGCTCCTTCCGGCGGAGATTATGGCACACATCGGGAACGTCGAGAAAGTCTTCGCCCATCTAGCGGACATCTGGTACAATAAATCCGGTTTACGAACGATAATTGAATCGTTCCCAATACAGCGGTATGTTCGCTATTCTTAACGATGCGGCCCGCGTGTTTGCGGGCTTTTCGCATGAATCGGTCTCGATCTGCTGCAACAACGGCGATCGCAAATAGTCGGGAAGTCATCTCAAATGGCCACAGACAATCAGCGCGAAGCGCTTCGGAGACGAACCTTCGCGATCATATCCCACCCGGACGCCGGCAAAACGACGCTGACCGAAAAGCTCCTGCTCTACGCGGATGCCATCGACCTTGCCGGCGCCGTCAAGGCAAAGAAGAACCAGCGAGCCGCCACTTCCGATTGGATGGAGCTCGAGCGCCGGCGCGGCATTTCGATCACGTCGACCGTCCTGCAGTTCCCATACAACGGTTATGTCGTGAATCTATTGGATACGCCAGGCCACCAGGATTTTAGCGAGGACACTTACCGAGTGCTCGCCGCCGTCGATTCCGCCGTGATGCTGATGGACGCCGCCAAAGGCGTCGAAACACAGACACGCAAGCTATTTTCCGTCTGCCGCCGCCGCGCTATCCCGATCTTTACCTTCTACAACAAGATGGACCGCCCAGGCCGAGAGCCGCTCGAGCTGCTGGGTGAAATCGAAGAGGTTCTCGGAGTCGCCGGGTATCCGGCCAACTGGCCGTTGGGAAGTGGCGAAACGTTCGTCGGTGTTTACGATCGCATGACGAAAATGGTCCACCGCTTCGAGCGTGTCGAGC
>JBGPOG010000377.1:0-4976 GCA_041487935.1 Chthonomonadia bacterium
CCTGCAATGATAATTCCCTTCAATTTCAGGTCTCTCCCGTACACATTTCCGCGCGGATTCGATCGCCGAATTCGCCGTCTTCCACGGCCGCTTTTGCAGTTGCGGTGAGATACGTCTCCCATCCGCCGATATCCCAGCGCTGCTCGCCAGGATGCAGTGGAACCCCAAAGGCCTGCCCGCCCTCCTCAATCATCGTCCGGACGGCGTCGGAAAGATTCAACTCCAGGCCGGGACTTACTTCCGCGCGGTCGAGATAAGAAAAAAGGGCCGGGCTGAGCGCCCATCGAGCCGCCACGGCCTGATTGCTCGGAGCGTCGCCTGGCGGTGGCTTTTCCAAAATGCCGGCAAGCGGGAATGGATCGACCACCAATTGCGGAAGGGGACGGAGCGGTTTCAGAATCCCGTACTTCGATGTCAATTCCATTTCGATCGTTTCGCAAAGGACGGTCGCATCCAAGGTGCCGTTCCGGTGTGTTGCAATTACGCGCTGCAGTGGCGGTGTATTCGCCTGGCGGATGATACAATCGCCAAATGCCGTAATGAAGTGCCGGGCGCCAACCCAGTCTCTTCCAAGCCGCACGGCATCGCCCAGACCGCGCATCTCTCTTTGAATCGCGTAATCGCAATGCACGCCGAATCGCTCGCCGTCGCCAAAATACTTCCGGATCGACTCTTTGCCGGGTGAAATTACGATCAGCGCTTCCGTTATTCCGCAGGCCCGTATTTCCTCGATCACGTGCTGAAGCACCGGCTTGCGGCCGATTGGGAGCATCTCTTTGGGAATTGCCTCAGATAAAGGACGCAGCCGGGTTCCAAACCCCGCCGCGGGAAGGATTGCGCATTCGATCGGTGGTGGCCGATTTGCGAAGGTTGCCATATCCGGGGTCGCGTCTACCCGCCCGCCTGGGCGCCCGTTCCCGTTGTCGGGGTTGTTCGCTCTCGTAACCCGCCGGCAGGCTCCGGCGTGCTGTATCCGGAATACGGGCTGGCGCTCGGGAATTTATTCTCCGTCCCCTCCTCGCCTCTCGGATGATTGAAGATTGCACACCCGCTCGATGCCGCCAGCGCCAGGCAAAGCAGCAGCCATTTATATCTGAGCTTCTTGCGCATCTAGTTGGCTCCCCAATAACAGTGGCTCAGTGCCGCGCCTCGCGGCTTCGCGAGCAACGATCTCGCGGTTCCGAGTCTCAAGTCTTATGATACCGAAACTCTAACCGTTATACGCCGCAACGTTCGGAATTCCTCAGTAAATCGGCTTTCGGGCGTAAATCTCGGTTCAATATGCGTATGAATTCGCAATCGAAAACCGGCGGTTGATAACATGGGCTTTCGGCGAAACCCAAAGCGATTCGTGGATTCAGAGGAACCACGACCAAAATGAAGCGTCAGGATTAAGGATAACGTGCAGGGGCGAATAATTCGCCCCTGCCGGCGATTGATTCGCACAGTTGCGCGATTTGTGTTCAGTTACCCATTCACATTCAAATATTCTTTGACACTCTGAAAAGGCCGATGGTATAATTAGGAGTTACCCTTGCGTTCTAGACAATGCCCGGTCCGGTCAATTTGACCCGAAAGCGATGGAGGCCGATAGTGACTCGCCCTATCCGATCTGTTCTTGTACTGTTTTCCCTAACACTTTTGATTTTTGCATCCTTTGCCGGCGGTCGCAAGCTGCGGAACGTAGCGGCATCGCCTATCCGCGAGCATCAGCGCCTTAGCGCGTATCCGGCCGGAGGGCTCGGTG
Organism: Chthonomonadia bacterium; assembly: GCA_041487935.1. Lineage (GTDB taxonomy): Bacteria > Armatimonadota > Chthonomonadetes > Chthonomonadales > CAJBBX01 > JBGPOG01. Next base: position 1,748 of record JBGPOG010000377.1, read on the forward strand.
CGGGCGATTTTGCCCAGGCTCTGGGCCAGGAGGATGCCTCCCCGGCTGAGACGTTCCAGAACGTCTACAGGTATATCAAGAGCGACTATGTGGATAAAGTCGCAGACGACAGGCGCCTCGGCGACTGGGCGGTTCGGACGATGGTGCTCTCTTTGGACGATCCGACCACACGTTTTTACGACGCCGCCGAGCGCGAGAAGCTTCAAGATCAATTAAACGGCAAGTTTACTGGAATCGGCGTAACCTTGATGATTGTCAAGCAGAAAAAGAATGGTATCGAGCAGCGCCGGCTTGGCGTAATTGCCCCCGCGCCGGGTGGACCGGCAGACAAAGCGGGAATTCGAGCCGGGGACATCATCACCTACATCGACAACAAGTGGGTAATCGCCTACAACCCGCGTGAGGATCTCAACAGATTGCAGCTCCAGAACCTCAGCGATCAACAGTTCAGGCAGGCTTGGAAGGACGCGGCGAAACGGTTCAACGAAGGCATCGCCAGCAACGCAGCCCGCGAACAGATATTCGGCAAGGACGGCAAGAACTTGGCTTTGACCATCGAGCGGCCGGGCGTCACTACCCCCATCAAAGTAAACGTGACGACGGCTGCCACAGACGTCGAGCCCGTTCAGTTCAAGCAGTTGAGCGACCGCGCCGCTTACCTTCGCGTTTCCCAGTTCAACGATCGCGCTTCGAAGATGCTGGACGACGTTCTCAAGAACGCAAAGCAGACCGCGCTGGTGGTCGACCTGAGAAATAACCCCGGCGCCCCGATTGCAGCAGGGCATCTCCTTCCGCCCGGAGCCGACACGCTGCTCGCGAAGCTTACGAGCGGCGGAGCGATGGCATCGGTGATTCGCCGGGCGAATCAAAAGGACCCGATTTCCCTGGCCGGAAGCGGCGGCCATTTTCGCAAGATTGCAGTTCTCATCAATGGCGGCACCGCAAACGTGGCCGAGGTGGTCGCAGCCGCGCTTAAAGAGAAGACAGGCGCTACGCTCATTGGGACTTCCACGTTCGGCGACTCCGTCTGCCAGCGCATAATTAGCCTCCGCGATGGAGCGGCAATGACCCTCTCCACCGGCAAATTCCTAACCGCTTCCGGAATGGATTTCGGCGGAAAGGGGCTGCAGCCGGACATCACCCTGCAACCCGGAGCGGCGCCGTCTGCGGCAGATGAAGTGCTCCAGCGGGCAATGGCCGTTATTGGAGCATGATCAGGAAGAACGAATTAATGAAAACCAAGCGTCTGATATTTCCCGCCATTCTCTTTCTCGTAGCCTTGCCGATGTTCATCGGTTACGCAGGGCCGGATACGTCTCCTGCCGGATTGAACCGCCTCTCACGTCGAGGCGTCCGAGCGCTCCGCAACTTCTTTACAATGCAATCCGCGGAGGCTCGCGATGACGAGGGCCCCTACGCCGCTTATCGTGAGGCGCTCGATGTCCTGAAGAACAACTACTCCGGGCCTCCCGTAGACGCAAAGAAGAATAAAGACCTGACCTACGCGGCGATCCGGGGAATGCTCTACAGCCTCAACGATCCGTTTACAAGTTTCCTCGACCCCGACGAGTGGACCCAGATGAAGCAGACCACTACCGGCGAATTCGAGGGAATCGGGGCGGTCCTGGAGCCGTTCGGACAGGACGTTCGCGTGGTGCGGCCGATCGAGGGCAGCCCGGCGTTCCGCGCGGGACTGAAGGCCAAGGACATCATCATGGCCGTAGGAACCTACGACTCAAAGGGCGTACGAATTAAGAACGAATCGGTGCTCGGCAAGAACATCAACGAGGTCGTCAAGAAAATCAAAGGGCCGAAGGGCACCAAGGTCTCGGTAACAGTCATGCGCAAGGGCGAAGCGCTGCCGAAAACCTTCGTCCTGGTCCGCGACCATATCGAGCCGCCGACCGTTCAGTTCTGGATGGAAGATTACGATAACAAAATCGGGCACATCCTGCTGAACGAATTCAACGAAAAGAGCGACGCTCAGTTCGATAGGGCCTATGAAGCGCTGATGAAGCAGGGAATGAAGGCGCTCGTATTCGATCTCCGGTACAATCCCGGCGGCCTGCTGAACGTAGCCGTCAGCATCGGAAGCCGGTTCATCGATCAAGGCCCTGTGGTCGTCATCCAGGAGAAGAATGGCCGCCGGCAGAACCAGCGCGCGCTTCGGGGCGGGCTGCACAACAGGCTGCCGTTGGCCGTCCTGATCAACGAGAGCAGCGCCAGCGCCTCGGAAATCGTGGCGGGCGCCATCAAGGACAACGGCGCCGGGACGCTGATCGGCGAGCACACATTCGGTAAGGGCCTCGTCCAGACGCTGTTTCCGCTCGACGATGGCTCTGCCCTCCGCCTAACGACCGCCAAGTACTTCACGCCCAAGCTGAACGACATCAACAACAAGTTCGACGACGAGCACCGGCCCATCTTCGGCACCGGCGGAATCAAGCCCGATATCGAAGTGAAACAGCCGGAGGACTGGAACGAGCAAGTCTGGACGGATGAGAACAAAAAGCTCGACCTCCAGTTAAAGAAGGCAATCGAAGTGCTAAGAACCCGGTTGGCCGCCTTGAATACGAGCCAGAAAATCCACTAGCGCTGATTATTCATCTGCTACGGGAGCGCGGGCGACCCGCCCGCATTCCGCCAGGTTCATGTATAAGCCGGGTTAGCATCACCGGTTCGTCGGAACAATGGTATATGGGACGATCCACAAGGGTCGTCCCATCTTATTGGGTCCTCTGTAAAGCTATCTTCCCCTGGCCTGCCCGCGTGACTCCACCTGCCGGCCAGAAACGCCATCACTGCTTCGATTGACTGAGTGTCCACTTTATCGGGTACCTTAAGAACGCCGAAACGAAACCGCCCTCCCCCAGATCTCAGCCTTCAACGTGAGGGCACGAATAAATCTCTTTGCGAGGTGAGCTAATGACTTGCATTGGCCGAAATCGATTCATGTCCGTGATTGCCCTTTTCGCGATCGCACCTCTCCTGGGTCTACCGCCACGAGAAGTGAAGTTCTCGTGTGTCCCCAACTACTTTCCCGCACAGCCGGACAACCAGTCGCTCGGACCGGTGCATGGCGGCGCGGCGGTTGACCGCGCCGGCAACGTCTACATCAGCACCGACACACCGCGCGGAATTCTAGTATTCGGCCCGGACGGCAAGTATCTGCGCTGTTTTGGGCCAACGCTGATTCACGGTCTGCACATGCAGCGCGAGCGCGATGGCG